>CAYSQZ010000017.1:32746-39487 GCA_964433035.1 uncultured Pirellulaceae bacterium
GGAAGAAGCGGCAACTCACTTCGCCTCGCTGACGCGTCGGGTTACCATTTGCGCTGGCAAAACCTTGATGCGTGCGCGAACATTATGCTTTAAAGATAACAACTGATAGACCGACGCGTGAGCGTGGAAGAAGCGGCAACTCACTTCGCCTCGCTGACGCGTCGGGTTACCATTTGCGCTTATTGTTCCAAACTTCCACAGCCTTTCCGCGAAAGACGACTTTGTCAAACAAATCGCTCCGCCTGAGCAACTAATCGTTCAACTGACCTTTGATCGTCCGCTGTGTCTTTGCCCAAACATCATCGAGCAATTCGAGGTACTGCTGGGGAGAAAGAAATTCCAATTGATCGTTCGGTTGGATCTCCATATCGAATAACCAACCCACCCAATACTTGTCGGTGTTGATCGCCGACGGATCTTCCATCAACTGCTCGTTGAATCGAATCAGTTGACCATTGGCCGGCGCGAAGAGCGCACTCTCGGCCTTCTTGCTTTCGATACTGCCGATTTCCTGGCTTTGCTTCAGCTCGGCAGGCGCATCGGTCAGCCAATCCAGAAAATAGACATCCTGAAGAAGCCGCACCGCGTACGACGTGAAACCAAATCTGACTTTGACTTGGCCACCCGCTGGTTTCCCTGCTTCGGATTCCGGCTCAACCTGTGCCCACATGTGGTTCTTGGCGTAAAGACGATCAACGGGAAACTCGGCTTCGAACTCTCCCATCATGAACGTCAGGACATCGGCCGAAGGATCACTGGATGCTTCGTCGATCATGTGTAGCGAATCCCTTGATGCTCCGCCTCGAAGAACGGCGGCAATAGAGCATCGGCATGAAGAAAACCCTGACGCGTTAACTCAATACGATCTGGAGTGACGTTCAGCATTCCATCCTTCTGATGTTGCTCAAACTCAGACTTCCATTGTTGAGTAACATCCACATCGAACTTCGTTTTGAAGTAAACAACATCGAGGTAGCCACGCTTGAGCTGCAAAATCATCTCGCGAACCAGCAACTGATGGTCAGTCGCGGCACAAGCTCGACCCAGCGGCAGCTTGCCATACTCGGTGAGGTCAGACTGATACTGTTTCATGTCAGCTTTGTTTTGGTAGTGAACTCCACCAACATGACCAAAGCTCGCAATTCCAGTGGCCAACAAATCAGAACCCGACCAGAGGTTGTCCCGGTAACTGAAATTCACTTTATTGTTGTCTTTGACGACGGTGTAGGCACTGCTAATTTTGTAGCCGGCACCGAGAAACTCATCGTAAGCATAATTGAGCCACTCTCGCTTGGTCTCCCAGTCAGCAACGGGCGTTTCGATTTTATTGCCCAGGATGTCCTTGGAATAAACCGTGTTGAACGGGAGTTCCATCTGATAAATTGTGATCGACTCGGGTGAAAGCTTGATCGCCTCGCTGATATTGTACTTCCAGTTGTCCCACGTCTCGCCGACCATCCCCGAGATCAAGTCAATATTAACATTGTCAAAATCGGCGGCCTTGATCCAATCCCAGGCTTTGTAAACTTCTTTCGAGAGATGGGCGCGCCCGTTCTCTTCAAGGATTGAATCAGTGAAATTTTCGATTCCCAAACTCAGCCGTGTCACACCCAGCTCCTTGAGCGTCTTGACTTTGTTTTCCTGAAGCGTCCCCGGCTCACACTCAAACGTGACTTCCTCGGCCTTGTCCCAATTGATATTGGCCCGCAGCCGATCGACCAGCGAAGTCAACTGTCGCGAGCTCAGAAACGACGGCGTCCCACCACCAAAATATACAAAACGAAACGGCCGCGCTCCCATCACCGGAAGCTTGCTTACCAGCTCAATCTCCCGGCACAACGCCGAAACGTAGGCTTCGATGTCCTTAGCGTTTTGATCGGTGAAGACTTTGAAGTAACAAAACTTGCAACGCTTACGACAAAACGGAATATGCAGATACAGACCCAGAGGCGTATCGACAGCCGGGGGTGTTTGCAGCGCCGTGTGGACGGCATCAAGCTGGTCGCCCTTCCATGTGGAGAACGGCGGGTAGTTGGAAATGAAGTAACTGCCGACTTCGGTTTTAGTTGATTCCGTTGACATAATTTACGTTATTATCTTGTTTGAATTTTCAGAATCAGATTGTCAGCAAAAGCCCGACCTGCTGGTCCGGCGACAACTGTAAATGTGGAGTATTGGGGTGCCATGACTTTATCGGTAGTTACAGCACTACTAGTTAATTTCTTGGGACAAACTAATCGGCTTTCGCACCTAGACAATAGACCACCCCCCGATCAGTCGCAACAACCAGCTTACTCGATGCCACGGCTGGTGAACTGACAAACCCTCCATTGAATTGCTTTTCCCAAATCTTGTGCCCGTTTTTAAGTGAAAGCACATAAAAACGACCGTCCGTCGAACCCACAAAAACTCGCTGACCTACAATCACCGGTGAACCATCAACCTTGGCTTTGAGCTCGACTCCCCAGTTTTTGAGACCTGTTTGAGGATCAACCGAATAGACGAACCGATTGCGAGCACCAAAGACAACATGCCCCGGAGCAACCGCCGCACATCCGCGAACCGGAGCAGGACCATTCTCATCGGAGAACGTCCACTTGCCAGTTACCGTTTCCCAATTGACGGCAATGAACTCATCCTGCTCGGTTCCAAAGTAAACCAATTCGTTCATGACCGCCGGCGTCGACTGAGTCGGCGATTTGATATCAACTTTTCCGGCTTCGGTTCCCGTCTTCAGATCGACGATATGAAAAAAGCCATCGCAGCCCGCGACAAAGGCACGATCCTGGGCAACCGTTACTGAACAACGTATCTGGTCGGGCGTTTCAAGATGCCATTTTTTATCGCCCGTTTGAGTGTCAAGCAGGTAGAGATTGGCGTCTTGCGAACCAAACAACACACCTCCGTCGTAAAAGTTGGCGCTGGAACTAATATCGCTCTCAGTCTCGTAAAACCACTGCAGCTCACCGGCTTCGTCGACGCAATAAAAAATGCCGTCGGTGTCGCCGATGAAAATTCGCCCGTTCTGATAGGCCGGCGAAGCCGTAAAGCTGAATGCCTTGTGTTGTCGAGGCTTTGTCTCGGGCGGCTCGCCATCGCTCAGAGTAACTTCAGGCTGCGTCTTCCATTTTAAATCTCCCGAAACAAGATCCAACGCGTACAGCGTCCCATCAAGGTCGCCAATGTACACGATCGGTTCCCCGCTTTTGGAGTGCTTGGCAATGATCGCTGAGCCTTCGAACGCTCCGTTGCTCCTTGGCACTTTGTATTCCCAAAGAACCTCGAGACTATCGGGAAGCTCAGTTGTTGAAACACCTGACGAAAAACTATTGCCGCGAAAAACCGGCCACTGGGAACTGGGAGTCCGGGGGTCGAGCTTTTGGCTATCGCCCGGTTCCTGAGCAGCCGCGATGCCAAGCTTGGAAACGGTTTGACTACTGGAATCGGCAGCGGGTTGGATTTGCGATTTCGTTTCTGCCGTCGGCTTTTTGCCTTCCGGTTGTGGCGAAGCCGATGATGCTGGATTGGACGGACTCTGATCACATCCACTGGCTGGAATCAAAAGCAATAAACTCAACAGCAGCACAACAACGGCATCTCGCATCAAGAAACGTTGCGCGGATAGCAAGCGAGTTGTTTCCCCAATTCTCATTGAAGCCTGACCTACACTAGAAGGCGTTTTGATAAATCCCCAGCAATGATTGCTGGTCGACTTCGCGAGGATTGAACGTGCCAGTCCACTGTTGCGCCGCCGCGGCCGCCAGCTCAGACATTTTATCAGCTTCAACCCCACACTGGTCAAGTTTTATCTCGAGCCCTGCAGCTTCAATCAACTGAGTCAAAAAATCGGCCAGCCCAGCAGCACCGCTACTTGATTTAGGCAACCCGGGTAGCGATTCGCTGGACGCCAGCAACTCCTGATACCAACGGTCGTACTGCTCGCCGTTAAACCGAACCACATGTGGCAACATCAAACCGACAGCTTGCCCGTGCGAGGTACCATAAGTCGCCGTCAACGGGTTGGCCAACGCGTGACTGGCTCCGAGCATGGAGTTCTCGATCGCAACCCCGGCGTAGGCCGCACCAAGCTGCATCGAGGCTCGGGCTTGCAAGTTGCCTGGATCTTTCAGGACGGATTTGAAATTCCCCGCCAACAGACGCCAAGCCTCTCGAGAATAAAGAAGCGAAACGGAATTCCTCCGTTTGGTCACGTAAGTCTCCACCGCATGCGAAATCGCATCGATACCTGTTAGCGCAGTTACCAGCGGCGGTTGAGTCAGCGTCAATTCCGGGTCGAGCAACGCGATCCGACAACTGGCTTTCTTGTCACCACAAGCCATCTTCACATGCGTTTTGGCATCGGAGATCAAAGCGAACGATTGCATCTCGCTACCCGTTCCGGCAGTCGTGGGCACGGCGATCATCGGCAGCATCGGCTTGAGTGCTTTACCGACCCCGTGATAGTCGTGCATCGTTCCGCCATTGGTATAGACGAAATTGATCCCTTTAGCACAGTCCATCGAACTGCCGCCGCCAAGCCCAATGAGCAACTCGGGTTCGTAACGCCGCGCAAACTCCAGGCCAGCTTCAATCTCGTCGGTCGTCGGGTTCTCGTGAGCACCATCAAACAAGAACGTTTCGATATTGGCTTTATTGAGTGCAGCCAAAGCTCGATCAACGTGCCCGGCGGCTTTGATTCCCGGATCGGTTACCAACAATGCGCGACGGATTCCAAGTTCACCTGCCAGTTCACCAATCCGCAGGACCGATCCTGCACCACAAACCATCCGCGTGCGAAGATTAAAATCAAATTCTGGCAATTCCGCTTCAGGCATCAAATGGTCCGTGATTAGCAACTGATCTTTGAGGTGTACGGTTTTAATATTGTTGGACAAGCAAGACCATCGTGGCGAGCACAGTTGCTAACTTAATCGGCAAACTAAATATAAAATGTGAGCTATCGTCCAATACGAGTCAGACGATACGTAATCAACCCATCCGATAGCCACAAGTTCTTTTCTTTTGTTATGTAACGGCCAACTGAGCGATTTTCTCAGGGGGCATCTGATAAGCTCGAGACCGGAACAAAAAGTCAATCAAATTTCCCTCGTGGGGCTGAAGCCAGTTCAAGCGATTGGTTGGGATCGGTCCAATATTGAGCCGGTCAATCGTTGTTGCATCGGACAGCTCATCAATCCAGGCAGGATCCTCAGTGATTGCTGTCCCAACCAGCGTCGAACCAGCGGCTTTGATCATCTGGGATTGTGGACACTGGACCACCGTGACGAACGGGAACATAAACTCTTTGCTGGCAATCGCACACTGCGGGTTGTCCGCATGGGCAACAATCGGGCGGATGTAGGAACAGCGCTCTTTTTCAACCAACCGATCGCCATATTGGGCTGTCATGTCAGTCACACCTTCGGCATCGAGATCCTGCTGGACCATTCCGACGATAGCTTTACCAACGCCGTCAGTTGTGAACGCGGCCAAGCCAGATTCGGGATCCTCAGGAGGAAGGGCTTCGATCGGGCCGATCTTTTCCGCAATCGCAGCGGCGATCTCTTTGGTGTGTCGAGAAGCAAAAATACCGGAACAGTTGATGCAGCTTCGACCGCCGTTGATATACACCGACTCAACCATCAAATCGAGATACTTCTCCCAATCATCGACACAGTCGTCACCGAGAAAGATCTTCGAAAACCCGGGCCCGTGCACCTGAACTTTGGGATTGCCCGAATACTGATCAATCGTTTTCTGGGACCCGAAAATCATGCTCCGGGAACAAGCCGACATCAGCGCCGCTCCAACATCATGCCCACCTGGGTAAAGCGAAACGACCTCTGGCGGGATTCCGGCTTTTTCAAACGCCGCTGCAACTCGATAAGCCGTCCAAGGCTCCGACGACCCAGGCTTGAGCACCAAACCCATCTGCAGCGGAATCACGGGAAGCCATAACGTATGAACGCCCGGCGAATTGGATGGCAGGACCGCACCGAGCACCGGAGTCTGAGCCTGGTAACTAACCACCACGCCTCGCGACTCCATGCCGTAACCCTTGGTCAGGATGTCGAGATTGAGTCCGCGGGTCAAGCATTGCAAAATCTCAGTCATGTTTCGCATCACGAAACAGTTCTTCTGCATGTTGGAGCGGCACATGTGCTCCGGCAAACCGGTCGATGCCGATTGGTGAACGACAAACTCGTCAGCCGTTTGCGTTCCGCCGCCAAGCCCCAGCGGCAGCGTTTCATTCTCGAATAGATCGGCGGCCTGAGCGACTTTGGCAATCAAGTCCTCGCAACTGAACTGCTTGAGCGCGTTGCGAGCCTGATTGGCTTTCTTCATGTCGCGGGTCAGCAAACCTCCGTTTGCCGAGTGGACTTTCGCAATCGGTTGGCCGGTGTTGAAGTGAACCACGTCCGTCGTTTCCAACGACTCATACGGCTTACCCCAACGTAAAACAGGTAGCTCTAACACAGGATTTTGACTCCAGGAATTTTGGTTGTTTTGTTTGCTTGGTTGTTACTTGGTTATTACTAGTGGTCCGTCAAAACTGAAATGAATAGCAAAACGGGTGCCATGCTTCACGCTTGCGTGAGCATGTTACGCGAGCGTAAACATGGCACCCGTCAATTCAGTCTGACAGACCACTAGGTTGCTTTGTTACTTGGCTGTTTTGTCTATTCGGTTTACTTGGACGTTTGACTAATACTCTAACTCTATCTCACCATGCTCTCGAGA
>CAYSQZ010000018.1:0-38038 GCA_964433035.1 uncultured Pirellulaceae bacterium
AGACTGATTTTACCCTCCCCGGTCACTGCGTTCCCGACCCTCCCAGAGGGCCCAGAGGGAGGGTGGCTTTGATGTATTGGATGTGACCCACTAAAAACGATGAAGAGCCCCCTTCGGGAGGGTCGGTGAATTCGCTTGCGAATTGGACGGGGAGGGTTCAAGAATCTTGTTAGTTCAGTTTGTTGATGATCATTTACCCTCCCCGGTCTACGCCATCATGAATGATGGCCAGATCGACCCTCCCAGAGGGCCCAGAGGGAGGGTGACATTCAGTGGGTCCAGTTTTTCAATGGATTTAGTTTTTCAATGGATTTAGTGAACTCAGGTAAGCAACGCTACGGTTAAACCATGACAGAAGACGTCGGCTCACATTCAGAAATCAGCGACTCCAATCCGCCGTTGGATTCTACCTACGCGAAGTTCCTCCGGGCAATCCTTGCGTTTGTCGGGTGCGGATTGCTGGTCGCCGCGGGGGCGGTTTTCTTACCCGTGGAAACAATGGCTCAGATGCATCTCTGGTTGGGATTGGGTGAATTCCCCGATGCTCCAATCACCAGATATTTGGCCCGCTCAACGTCATTGCTTTATGCCGTCCATGGAGCCTTGATGTTATATGTATCGTTCGATCTCAAACGATACTGGCCACTGGTTGCCGTATTCGGTTGGCTGCATGTGGTAATCGGATTGACGATGCTGGGAATTGATTTGACATCACCCATGCCGCTTTATTGGACTGCTGGAGAAGGGCTGCCGATTGCAGCAGTGGGAGCATTGATTGTTTACCTCTGGCGCAAGTCAACGCTTTGATTGCTCTTGGTCATCAACCGACAAGCGCTGCAGGCTCGTGAAAGAACTCAAGCCAACCGAAACAACTCTCAATCCCCCTTCGCGATGAAGGCTTCGATCAATGCGTGGATATCTTTCCCTTTGGGAATACGTGTCGACCAGGACCAACTACAAGGCATAAACGTCAGTCAGCGAACCCTTTGGGCCTTTTCGGGTTCTTGTTCTAACTCGGGCAACTCCATGTTGTTATTTGCGCCACGTACATAAGCAACAAAATGTTGGCCCCAATGCGGAGCGTCACGGTTGAAGGGTGCCGGATAAAAAACTGCGATCTTGGCTTTGTTCCATGGCGCGAAACGATCAATTCTTGTAGCCTTACTATACCAGGGGTTGTTGATCTCGCGTCCCAATGTCCAGGAATAAATCAGGTCATAATTCCAGTTACCAGTCCATGAGTGGAACTTATCAGTTTGGCGTCGGTAACCTGAAGCTAAAGCAATCCACGGAGTAACCTGGTCGCAGCCATGCTTCGCTGCGTTCTTTGCGGTCAATCGAAAGGCTTTTCGAGTTCCCTCATACTCCGGTACGAAATATAGCGAGCTGCCGAACGCTACCCCTTTTTCATCCAGCGTTGCGAAACGCGCTTGGCTCCAACCTGTTTCTGCAGCCGATCGACTAATTCCTCCCCGTGCGTACCACTCAATACGTGCTGCAGGAAAAATGCCTTTTACCAGATCATATGCTTCATTAAATTTTCTGGTAATTGCCGCATTCCAAACCTCATCATTGCTTCTGGTAACAAATCGCTCGCAGTCGAAAAGAATAGCAGTCACCTTCACGTCGGCACGATTTCGAATGTTTGCCGAAGCGACACTGACTCGAATCGCTTTCATACGTTTTCTTAGATAGTCCAATTCCGCTTTGTGGGAAGGCCCAAAGTCGGTTGGAGGCAGGCCTTTACCAAAGCGATGATGCCAAACCGAGAAATTGATTCCCAATGAAGCCGGCTGTTTGGGGTTGGTTTGGTTAACTCGATTGCAAAGGTCAACAGCCTGATCGACATTCGCTGGCGTGGCCGACTCGCCTCTAAGCGATACCGCATGCGTCAACCGTACGTATTGGTACAGCAGTTTATCTCGATCCTTGCTCAAGCTGATCGGCCAGGAGTAGTGGACTTTGGGCAGCGGCTTGAGTTGTTTCATCCAGGCCAATATTTGGCGTTCGGGTACAACTTGCCCATCTAAAGTGCTGGTCAACTGAGTGGAAATCAATACGGCCAGTGCAATCCAAAATTTCATTTGTTTTCCTCGGTGCGGCATCTTGAAATGTAAGACTCATTCGAGTCCGCCCAAATCAGCAAACGAATGACTCAGCAAAGATCTTACCCGATTTGGTAGTTGCGTTGGAGGCTCGCTCAGTAGATAGTCAGTTGGGGCGCACAACCAGTTGGCTTTTTGTCTTTCCAGTTTCAGTAGCAAGCCACTTAGTTTTCAACAAGCGACGTAATTTCAAGCTCAACTATCACATAATTCAACTCGTCGATTTAGGCTTCGATGAATGCGAACATCTTTTCCTTTGGGGAAATGGAGTTCTTTTTTCAACCGGGTCACGGACTGTATCTCCAAGAGAAATAGAACGAACCACAGGAACTTGAACTGTGTATGACTGAGACTTTCCGTCGTCGGTACGTTCCAACAGCCAATTTCGATCGATGTTGACGGCAACAATTGCGCCAATGGTCGCGCATCTTGTTGCGGTGATCGTCCAAAGCCAACCGTGAACCGAGTGTCCCGGCCGAGAATCAAATCGATGGATCGACTTGACCGCCGAAGCGAAAACTTCCCGCATGATATCGGCGGCATCGCACGACTGAATCCGCGAGACCGAACACCGATGAAACACCAGTGGACCATACAACTCGACCAACTGATTCCAGGCCAGCGAATCGTTTTCGCAACGGAATCGTCTTAGCTCAAAAGCGCTTCGTGGCGACTGACTTCCTGTTTTTGGCGTGACATTAGGTTCCTTAGGATTCCAGTAGAATCCATTGCAATGCTGTGCAACTGTTTGTCTGGTCGAAAAAACTTCGGAATTCCAGCGGTCCAAGTGTCTCAACAAAAGGTTAAGGCAGGAGATCGCCGATAAACGTGTAAACCGCAGATTAAAACAGGAGTTTTGCTTAGCGTTCTTGCTGTCGCGTTAACAGGAAAATCCTTGTGTAGTTTAACAACTTACACTACTCTTATAACTTACCCCGATATTCCCCATTCTTACTCATTATTTACTGTTAAGGAGAGAGATTTGAATTGGTTCTCTAAGCTTGCCATAGTTTTTTCCATTCTTTTAGTTGAGAGTGTTTCGGGCCAAACATCGTTTACCGATGTCACCAACCAGATGGGGTTAGGTGACTACCGTTGCTTTGCAGGCGACCTTCACAGTCCTGGTGGTGTTTTTACTGACTTGGACAATGATGGCTACGCGGATCTGTATCTGGTAAGCAGTGATGGCGCGTCTGGGTACAACCGGATTTATTTGAATGTTCCCGACGGAAGTGGCGGAAGAACCTTTAGTCTTCAATCAAGTCCAAGCGGTAACGCTTTGGGAGCTGAAAATGAGACAGGGACATTGGCAAACGATCCGTTTAATCCGGCTCTGTTTGGCGAAAACCGTTTTCGCGGTGTGACCGGTGCAATCGCAGGTGACTATGACAACGATGGCGACGTTGACCTGTATGTTACTAACATGGGTTTGGCAAATCGGTTGTATCAAAACCAGCTGATCGAAACCGGAGCGCTTTCTTTCATCGATGTCACAACAGCAGCGGGAGGCGTGACTGGCATCAATTCACTGGTTCGGGCCAGTAACGCAAGTGCCGCGAATAACAATTCAGACGATTCGCTTACTGCCGTTTGGTTTGACCCTGATAGAGATGGCGACCTTGATTTGTATGTAGGTAACCATAGTGATGGCTCTGACCCTGTCCCATTTATGGGTTCGCCAGATACGTTTTACATTAACAATGGTGATGGAACATTCACCGACTCCACCGCCGCTTTTAATCTAGGCGGTCATGAAGATCAAAACGGTAACCCAGGTAACTATGCAGACACCAATATCGTAGTTTCTTCGGATATTAATAACGATGGCTGGGTTGATTTGATCGTTACCAATAAATCTGGAATGGGTGTTAATGGAACCGATAACATCGATCAAATTTATATCAATGATGGTGCCGACGCCAACGGAAATTGGCTTGGGTACACCACATTGACTTACTCGCTTGTATTTGCTGATAACCTCATAACGAGGTCCGCAATGGGGATGGATATTGCTGACATCGACAATGATGGTGACATGGATATCTTCATCAGTGATAACCCCGAGTCTGGCGTGTCTGGTGTTAATGGATCAAGCAATCTGTTTGTTAATCAATTAGTTGAGACGGGGAGTTTGAGCTTTGTGCATGGTCTGGTTGATACTGGATTGTCATGGGGTGTGCAGATTCAGGACTTTGACAACGACGGTGATATGGAAGTCCATACCACCAATGATGCCAACGCTAACGGCGGGTATGCGGCGTTGCTGGAGTTTGTTGATCTGCAAAATTTGGTTCGTCCTAAAACGTTTGGAGACGCTTCCAATCCATTGTTTCAGGGGCGGTTTACTAACACCATTCCCGTTGGCGACATCATCGCAAATGTTGTCGATATCGCTGTCTCAGCGGGAGCTGGCAACTTGAATAGACATGACAGGGGAAATATAGCTGCCGACTTTAACCGAGACGGGCTAGTGGACATGTTTTTGGTTAACGTGAATAGCGATTTTCGTTTTCCTCAATCCAACGACACCTCAGTGTTGCTGATGAACAACACCAATAGCAGCAACAACTTTTTAAACGTTAAGCTGATTGGTTCTCCAGATAACCTGAGCGATGAAGGTTTTGCGACCTCTCGTGATGCGGTCGGTTCTCGAGTAATTGTTTCGTTCGATGGAACTGAGCTTAGCCGAGAGGTAAAAGGAGGGCATGGCAATGCATCGAGCACTAGCAGCTATGACCAAATGTTTGGTGTTGGGCAAGCGACCGAAGTGGAAGTGTCTGTTATCTGGGCAGATGGCCGAGTAACCGAAATGGGCTCAGTCGCGACCAACCAATTTTTGGTTATCGATCAAGAAGAGGCGATCAACTTGCCAAATGAACCTGGCCCTGAACCTGGTTCGAATCAAATATTTTTGGAGAGTTTTGACGGAACTGGAGGTTCTCTAACTGGCACTACAGAGGACTTGGCCGGTGTGACATGGTCCGCAAATGGCTTTGCCACCGACAATGGAGTTCTCAATGTTGGGCCTGCCAACATGGAAGGTTCTGCGACATTGCCAATCACTTTAGTTGCTGACACTGTCTACACCATCGAAATGGACGTAACAAGTAATGCAGCCGAATGGATAGGCCTTGGATTTTCGGAAAATCCTTCGTCTGCTGTCGCAAATCGTCCACAAGATCGCTTTGCTCAAAGTGGTGGTCGAGCTTGGTTTCTTTACCGTCCAGGTGAAGTCGGGGCAAACGCACTCGATAGGCAAGTTGAGATTTTCGGCGGTGCCAATACCGCAAACCCAATTCCCGATCTCAACACCGATTTTTCAGGCCCCACTGTAGAAAGAACACTTACAGTAGTTCTGGATACAGGTTCAGCTGGATTTACAGCTGACTTCCTAATCGATGGCGTTTCACAGTCAAATGGCCCCCAACCTCTCTTTGATGGCGGTGCTCCATTGACTGATCTTACCCTGCTGGACAACGTAGGTTTCACATGGGAAGGGCAGTCAGGCGGTGGAGTAGCTGGAGCGATCACTGTCAGCAATTTCAGTGTTTCAGATAATACTGGCACCTTTTTATTGGGCGATGTGAATCGAGACGAAGTTGTCAACTTCTTTGACATTTCACCCTTCATTGATCTTCTGTCTGGGAGTGAATTCCAGTTGGAAGCTGATATTGATGGCAATGGAGAAGTTGACTTCTTCGACATCAGTCCATTCATCGAAATCTTGAGCGGTGGCTAGACACGATCCGAGCTTGAAGAAGCTTGGAACGTTTGACAAAACACGAATAGCCAGCCGCTGCATGCGACTGGCTATTTTTGTGGTGAGGGAAAGCGTCTTGACGAACGCTTGATAAGGTGCGAGCGAAAGAGCCAGGAAGTGAATTGTCGGGGAATCGAAGGTGAAGCCAAGACCAGCTTTTATTTCTTGCTTGGCCCAAGCAAGGATCGCTCAGTCGAATGAAGGCTCCAGCGATTGAAGCATCTTGACCAGGAACGCGTCGGAGTCGACGCCCATCTTTTGATGAATGCTGCGTCGATGAGCGTGACCAGTTTTTGGGCTGATGTTAAGTTGGTGAGAGATTGACTTCACGCTCAAGCCCTCTTTGATGTAACCCAGAAATTCCTTCTCACGAGTCGACAGTAAATCGAGCCTGCGATTAATGTCCATATTGGTAACAATCGTATCAAAGGCTTTTGTGATCGACTCCAGAAGCGCTTGAGAGCGGAACGGTTTCTCAAGAAAATCGACAGCGCCGAGCCTCATCGAATCGACTGCATTTTGAATCGAGGCATTTCCTGAGATCATGATGAACGGAAGATTGACGCCTTTTTCTCTCAAGAGCTTGTACAGTTCGATCCCATTGATTCCCGGGAGTCTAAGGTCAAGCAACAAGACGCCGTCTTCTTTGGAAAACTCTTCGAGGAAGTTTTGGGGTGAATCGTAAAGCCGATGTTTGATCGACTCACCGGTCAACAACCCACTAATTGAGGTACGCATTGCTTCATCATCCTCGACGACATAGACAATCAAACTGCGTTTGGTTGCTTCAAGATTTGAGTTTTGGGGAGAAGGAGACTCGGGTTTTTCGATGTTCATGGTTTTTTCAGTGTTCATAATTGCTTTGGTTTATCCAGCGTAATGACAGAAGACCCAAATGAAAACGTTGCCAACAAAAACATCTGATGGTTTTCGGCGGCAGGCCAGCGTAGGGACAGAAATCAGGCAAAGTCCAGCAACTACTATCGTTCGATGCTCGGTTGTCGTCCATAGAGGCGAACGAAAGCAGGAGTGTTGTTATCTTACAACAAATGAGTGAACCATTAAGGTTGTATTTCGCAAACAATTGTCAGAATATCTCTTAGTCGTTCTGGTTGTTGGTCGTGATCGGGATTCGGAATCGTAATTCAGCGCCTTTTTTAATTTCGGAATTGTGGATTTCGATGGTCCCTCCATGATTTGAGATGATTGTGTGGCACATGCTCAGTCCCAGTCCGGTACCACCGGATTCTCGTTTGGAAGTAAAAAACGGATCGAAAGCCATCTTTTTCATCGAATCATCCATTCCGCTTCCGTCGTCGTGGACCGATACTTCGATTTCCTGGTTGAGTTGCCTAATTTGAATCTCAATTTCTGAAGCAGGTGGGGAAGCATCTATTGCATTGGAAAGGAGGTTCACCAGAACTTGCTCCATTTCAGTCATATTGACGACCGCCGTCAAATCTGAGTCGCTTTCTTTGAGGGTGACGGTTATTTTCTTGGGTTTGGCTTTAAACAAAATCATATCTCGAGCCCGCCGAGCAACTGCTGACATTGAATGAAGAGATTTTTTAGATGTCTCATTCTTGGCAAACATTAAGACACCGTCGACGATGCTGGAGCAACGGTCGATCTGATCCATCACCTTGTTGAGTGATCTTGATACCTGTTCGTTGACCGGCCCGTGCGATTGAAGTGACCTTAGCGCCGACTCGGTCGTCAGCATCATTGCTCCCAGGGGATTGTTGATTTCATGCGCCAAACCTGCTGACAGGGTTCCCAGCGATGCCAGGCGTTCGGCTTGGAACAGAGCTTTAGCAGTCTTCTTTTCTTTGTCGATGTCAGTGATCACACCGTGGAAAGAAAAGGCTCCATCCTTGCTCTCTCGAATAACTCGACTTCGAATCCAGCGCGTGCTTCCATCGGTGTGGTTGAGCCGATACTCGGTGTCTGCGAACTCTCGATTACCTTGCAAAAATTCCTTGATATAATTTGAAAGCTTCTCTTTGTCTTCTTCATAGACGCATGATAAGTAAGCGTCGGAGTTGCCGAGAAGCTCTGCAGGAGGACGACCCGTTAGACGTTCGATCGCCGGGGAAATGTACTTGAACTCCAGCTTCTCGTCTCTTACTTCACTGGTCCAAATAACATCGGTGATAGTGTTAAGGATCCGGTCGAGTTGGCGATCAGTTCGACTGAGTCTGGTTTGTGCCTCAAGTCGACCTTCTCTGAGTTCATCTCTCTTCTTTCTTAGTTCGGTAATGTCATCGAAGACAATGACCGCCCCCATTGAGTTTTGATTCGAGTCAAGAAGAAACGGAGAAGCGTTTAGCCGGATCCAGGTTTCTTCAAGGGTTTTTTTGTTGCGATTGAGATACTCTTCTGAGAAGACTTCACCCCTGATCGCTCGAGCCAGCGGGAGGTTGCTTTCTTCGCACGGGGTTCTTCCGTCATTCAGGAAAACGTCGTACCCTTCCAACCAGCCTTTGAAATCAGCCCCCATTTTCATCCCGGAAATCTCTGTGGCGGCAAGGTTGACCACTAGTGGCTGCCCATTGGCATCCACAGCGATGATACCCGCGCCGATGTTTTGCAAAACGGCATCGAGGAGGTGGTGGGAGTTTTGGAGTTCCTCAAGAACAGCGGGAAGTTGCGACTGCGTCGAGCGGAGCGATGTGGTTTCCTGTTGCAGTTGGCTGTTGAGGTGGCCAGACGACGGCAAATTCAGGACTTTGGGGGATACTCGAATCAACGCAATCACGGTTGCCCAGGAGGCCAACGCGGTCAAGAGTTTAAAGACCCCTGAGATCCAATAGATCGGAGTAAAAAATAACGTAGCCTCAATCAAATGAACGACGCCACACGCAAAAATGGAGGCACAGATCAGCCAAAACAAGATGGGGGATTTGACTGGTTGGCTATTCTGCTTCCGGCGCCACACGAAAAAAAGAATCACGATTGGAATCACCGTAAGTGCTGCAAACACAGCAAGGTCAGATGCAATATGCAGCCAACCGTGGAAGCTGTCCCAGTTTCCGCAATCCCAGCGGCGCGTAAAATCACTGGTGTCCAAAAGCTTGGAAAAGAAAGTGCCCATCAGAAAGCTCCGAAGAATCATCATAAGAACCTTCTTCAGGCTAATCCAATCGGGAAGCCAATCCTCTTTCGAAGCTTTGGCCATTGCGATGGACTAGCGATTGCTGAACAGGTTCACTAGTACCCAAAAACGATGGCTTAGCACCAAGCCTCCGGGTGCACTCCATTCTAGTCAACCACAGCCGCGAAGGAACTCTTTCAATTCTACAATCGCAAATTGATTCGCTTCCCTTGCACTTCCCCTTGATTTGAATTAGCAATCGACCAGTCGAGGCAGGTCACCATGCTGGCCGGACTAAGAGCGCCGACCGTAGCGGTAATCAGCCCCCAGGCTTGCACGGGTATTGGTTCGTAATTCACTGGCGGCGTGAAGTACGTCTCCGTCCAAGCCCCAAAATGATTCCTCCCCCACACAGCAACATCAGCCCGGTTGGCTCCGGAATAGCTGCTGTTTCGGGAACGCCCGGACCTAAGTCACCAAAAGCGGTGGCATTGGGCGAGCGTTGCAGCTCCACAGGAATCGTAGCAAAATCTAAATCAAAGTAGAGTCCAGTAAAGGATCCGTCGGTAAGGGCAGTAGTAGAGATGCCTTCTTCAGCAATTTCACCCCACTGCGGCGCATCGGCTAGGTAAGGGTTGCCCGCTGCATCAAAGAATACCCAAGACGACGCGCCACCTGATTCCTGATATGAATCGTCAAGATCGGACGCGGTAGCAGCTGGGATGGCGGAACTTGCGTCCAGAAATCCATCTGCTGCAACAATATCGGCGCTCGTCGTGCCGTCGCTTAGATTGCCAAAGTCAGAGTCGCCATCGGTGTTGTAGCCGATTCCATTGATAAGGAGGCTGTCGACACCGTAGAATACGAACGCAGAAAATCTGGCATACAGTTCTTCGTCATTAGGGTTGTTGAGTGTTCCAAAGATAATATCCCTAATCAGGGTTTCGCTAGTCGAATTGGTGTCATCGTTGTAACGGTAGCCAAATGCGACCGGCGTGCTTCCGTCGTTGTGGTCGATCACCAGATAGGAAGTGCTGTTGAAATTGGAATCGCCGGCAGACGACAAGATACCGCCGGGGCCATAGAAGGCTTCTACGACAATCGCGCTCCCATCGCCGGTAAGTTGATTTGAAACGACGTCCAATGGATCAGTCTGCGCCAACGAAACATTTACGCTTAAGACGCATGTGAAAGTGGCAAACAAAAATAGTTGGGCCGATATTTTTTTAAACATAAGTTGGTTCATTTCTCTGAGTGATAATCGTGAAGTAAATCAAGGTTGTGTGTTTTAGTCGTTGCCTGCGCGCGTTAACGAAGCGTTAAGGACTTCCTGGTCGATCGATTCTGCAACCAGCCGAACATGGCCATCGCCAAAGAGCATCATTGCGCCCGATGGATGTTCGCTGTAAATCTCATTGTTGTTGCTGACGTTGATGGGATTCCGGTATTGTTGATCGAACAGGTTTTGGCCGTTTGCCCATTCTGATTGAAACTGATTGCCTCGCACGCATTCAGCGACCATCACGGTGTTTGAAAGACCGTCGCTGAATTCAACTGGTCGAAGTTCTACCTCATAGGACATACCGCCACGAAATTGAGGAGAATGAACCCAAGGCGAGGCTTGCTCGCTGAACGACAAAAAAGGTGGTTTGGAAAGTCCATGCATCCCGCCGTAGTCGGTTAGCCCCATGTTGTCTCCCGGATCCCATTGACCATTGTCGTTGATGTCACCGGTGGAGTGAAACGATCGTGAAACCGAAGGGCAGATGAACGTGTTAATGATCGCCGAAGTCGCAGCATTATTTGCCTCGGAGTTGTAAGCCTCTTCGTAACTGAAAAGATCGAACACCGCGTTTTGTTCCAGATAGGGCAAACAGGCGACCATCCAGGAAATCTGTTTTCGCGGGGACGGTGTCAGGAAGTGAGTCTCGATGCCACCTGCCGGGAAACGGCCATGGGCGGTCATGCGGCTATGAAGCGACAATCCAGTCTGACGAAGATTGTTGCTGCATGCAGTTCGGCGCGCCGACTCTCTAACTGTCTGAACCGCCGGCAGCAACATGCCGATCAGGATTCCAATAATTGCAATCACAACCAGCAATTCCACTAAAGTAAAAGCGGAGCGACGGACCGATTGCGCAAAGCTGTTTCCAGGGAAGCAACGTGGCATTTATTCTCTCGATTGCTTCAACAAGTTCGTCCCGCGCAAAACTGTCGAAAGTCTCGAGATGGCAGGTATTCTGACTCCCGGTAAATCGTCTCGCCTTCTCATTGCAAACCAACTGCAACAATGGCATCAAGAATGAGACGATTTATCACCGGTTACAGCGGCGGGGCCGTTCCAGAGTTACACTGGATTCCCTTTAACAACCTGAAAACGTTCAGGCGGTCACCAACTCGACGGTCATACTCTAGCATCGATTTAAACTATGCCAAGGCTGTGTTTTGTGGGAGCAGTTTAAAAACTTGAGTTTTGGATAGTGGCCGAGATTTTGCGTAGCGGTCAAATTTACGGGCCAGTTTCGCTCACACCACCATGGGGTCTTCTTTCAACGCTTTTTTGGGTCCAAAGAAGTAAAACAAACCAGGCCGGATCAGAAACTCACAAATCGTTGAAGTGATCAATCCGCCCACAATCACGGTCGCAACAGGGTACAGAATCTCACGTCCGGGGAGACTGCCCGAAAAGATCAAGGGTAACAAGCCGATCCCGGTAGTTAATGCGGTCATCAAAACCGGCGTCATGCGTTCGAGGCTTCCGCGGAGGATTTCAGTTTTGGTGATTTCTCCGTCCTCACCGGGATTTTCCAGATATGTCGAAACCAGCAAGAGTCCATTCCTGGCCGCAATCCCTCCGAGCGAAATGAATCCGACCATCGCCGATGTCGTGAAGACTTGATTCGTCAGTTGCAGCGCCAGGATCCCGCCCACAAAAGCGACCGGCAAGGCGAACAGAATTTGGAACACAATACTGAACGAACTGTAACTGGAGTAAAGAATGACAAACACCACTGCCAATGCCACAGCCGACAAGATCAGCATCTGACGTAACGCTTCGGTTTGAGCTTCAAACTGCCCGCCGTACTGTACGAAGTATCCCTCGGGCAAGTCGACTTTTTCGTTGACGGTTTTCTTGATGTCTGCGACTGCCGTGGCAAGATCTTTCTCGCCGGTGTAAACCCGAACGACCACGCGCCGACGGGATTCCTCGCGATTAATCGTGTTTGGGCCACCGTATTGATAGATATTTGCCACCGTCGAAAGCGGAATTGACCCTCCGCCGGGAAGTTCGACTGGAATTCGTCCCAGTTGTTCAAAGTTCTCGCGGTAATTTTTTGGGAACCGAATCACAATTTCAAACGTGCGTTCCTGTTCCACCATTCGCGAGACGACTTTGCCCTGCATCGCCATCTCGACCATCCCGAACACGTCTGAGAGATTTAGTTTATAGGCCGCCAACTGTTCATAGTTCGGTTCGATCCTGAGCTGAGGGATCGTTTGTTGCTGCTCCATTTTGGGTGGCTTGAGCCCTGGGACTTCCGCGATTGCATCGCGAATTTCATTTCCCTTGCGAACCAGTGTATCGAGATCGTCACCAAAGAGCTTGACCGCGATCTGTGCCGTTGATCCAGAAATCAAGTGACTAATCAAGTGCGCGATCGGTTGATCGGTTTCGCTGCCAACGTTAGGCAACACCGCCGCGGTCTTCTCAAGGATCTCGATGATCTCTTTCCGTGATTTTCCATTGCCTTCAACCATCGAAATGGTGTACTCGGTTGTGTTGACCCCCATCACATGTTCGTCGTTCTCGGCACGCCCCGTCCGGCCTGTGAAATAGTTGATAAACCCGTCAGGATTAGCTTCGCTGTGGACGAGTTTCATCAGTTCCTTGTTGGCATCTTCGCTGATTTTCATCGATGTCTGCAATGAAGTTCCCGGCTGAGCATACATGTTCATTTGCATCGAGCCCTCATCGAA
This sequence comes from uncultured Pirellulaceae bacterium, assembly GCA_964433035.1. Taxonomy (GTDB): domain Bacteria; phylum Planctomycetota; class Planctomycetia; order Pirellulales; family Pirellulaceae; genus Mariniblastus. The sequence continues at coordinate 12,938 of CAYSQZ010000018.1, forward strand.
CTTTGGAATCCACTCCTGCCCCATTCGAAAACCAATTAAACCGCAGATGGCCACTGCCGCCAAAGTCGAGAGTAGCAGCACCGAAAATCCGACTTGAGACATGCTCAACTTGATCAGCGGTGAGAAGCAAGTCTTCAATCCACGCACAACCAAACCGTCGGTCTGCGTACTGCTTGCCTTGGTTTGGCCAAGCAGAAAATAGGAAAGCACTGGAGTCAAGGTAAGTGAAACGACCGTCGAAGCGATAATCGAAACGATGTAAGCCACGCCCAGAGGAATGAACATCCGCCCCGATATTCCACTCAGGGCAAACAGTGGTGAGAAAACGACAATTACCAAAATCGTACTGACAATGATCGCATTGCGGACCTCGACGCTGGCTTCGAAGATCACCTTGAGGATTGGTCGAGGGTTGGCCAGTCTCGAGTTCTCTTTGAGTCTGCGGTAAATATTCTCAACGTCAACAATCGCATCGTCGACTAGCTCGCCCAGCGCAATGGCAATCCCGCCCAATGTCATGACATTGATTGAGAGGTTGAAATACCGAAACACCAACGCCGTAACAAGAATCGAAACCGGAATCGCGGTCAGCGTTATCAAAGTCGTACGGACGTTGAACAGAAACAGAAACAAGACAATGATCACCAGGATCGAACCGTCTCTAATCGCGTCGACGACATTGCCGATGCTGTGGTCGATGAAGTCCCGTTGCTGATAAGTGATCTCCAGGTTGATGTCTTCTGGCAACCCCGGTCGCAATACTTCCAACGCCAGTTCAATCTGGTCGGAGAGTTCACGGGTATCAGCCGAAGGCTGTTTTTGGATCGTCAAGACGACCCCCATGTTGCCGTTGATCGTTGAGTCGCCGCGCTGATCCTGAGGTTTGGGCTCAATGGTCGCTATGTTCTCCAGCAGCACCGCTCGGTCGCCATCGTCGCTTACTACAATTCGCTTGAGGTCTTCAATGTTGGAGATACGACCGATGCCCCGAACCAGAAACTCCCGTGAATTACGATCGACGTAGCCGCCGTTGACATTCACATTGGTTTTGTTGAGCGCCTCTTCGACTTGCTCCAGCGTGATCTCGTGCTTGTGAAGCTCATGGGGTTCAACCAATACGTGGTATTGCTTGCGACCGCCGCCCATCGTGATGACTTCGGAGATTCCCGGGATCTGCTGGAGCCGTTTTTTGACGACCCAATCGGCGAGTGTGCGAACTTCCATCGGTTCGGTTGAACCCGTCTCGCTCCACATACCGATCAACATGACCTGTCCCAGCAGTGATGAAAGCGGACCCAGTCGCGGTTGAAGCCTGGCAGGTATCTGCTCTCTGGCTCGGTTCATTCGTTCAGTAATGATCTGGCGCGAGCGATAGATGTCACTGCCCCAGTCAAACTCGGCATAAATCACTGAGAGCCCAACATCTGACTTGCTGCGAACCGCGATCACGCCAGCCGCACCGTTGATCGCCGCTTCCAATGGCACGGTGACTTCGCGCTCGACTTCCTCGGGCGCCATGCCCTCGCATTCGGTGATGATGGTGACGCGGGGGCGAGTCAGGTCGGGCAAGACGTCGATCGGAAGTTCTTTGATCGCCAAGCCACCGATAACGATCGCAGCCAGTGCCAGACACAAAACGATTGCGCGACGATGAAGCGCAAGTTTTATGATGGCGTTAAGCATGGTCGGCAATTCAGTTGGGTCGGTTCAGGCATCAAATGTTGGGGCAATCGTGTTTCAATCGCTAACGATCAATGGGGATGCGGGTGATCGTGGCCATGTCCCCCGCCTCCACCGGTGGCCAACTTCAACGCCAGATTCAGTTGGTACGCCTGATCCAACGCAAACTTTTCGTAGATATCCAGTCGCTCGCTTTTCTTGAGCACCACAAACCGGCTGTCGCTGTGCAATATTTTGACCGGGACCTTTTGGAACTCGTGATCCTCTGTGCCGTCCTGGCTTGTATGCGTGTGGCCGATTTTCATGAACACAAATGTTTCAGGTCCTTCCCGGACAACTGCTTCCAAAGGCGCCACGACTTGCGATTCCCACATCTCCACTGGCACTTCCAAATGCGCTCGCTGGCCTGGTTTAAAACGCCAATTGATAAAAGTTCGATTCTCGGAGTCAGATGTTTGATTGAGAATTTCGTTTTGGAGTTGGACAAGAACTGGAAACGTCTTTGAATCTGTGTCGACATGGTTCTCGACTTGGTAAAGCGACAGTCCGTCACGGACCGTTGCGTCAGAGCCCTCGCCAAACTGAGCCGTAAACTTCCAGCCGTTTTGGTTGGCGTTTGCGATTTTGTCGATGTCACCTTCAAACGCCAAGCCTTTGATCAATAATTCTCGATGATGGGTCAAGCTGCAAAGCAAGTCACCCAATTCGAGGCTTGTACCTTCGGGCACTTGAACCGTTTCGACTATAAAGTATTGATCATCGGACTGGCTTGGACTGGAACCGTTTGAGGACGATCCAATCGGGGCTGAAGCCGGAGTGATCGGGGGCGATAGGGCTGGTGGCTGCGACGTTGGTTCATCCAAAGACGGCGCGTAGATGGTGATGTCTTTGGCAAGTTGTCTGGTCTTGATGAACGACTTGATCTGCTCTTCGTTCATCCCGCGAACTCGCATTTCCTGAATCAGTGCAGTCCGAAGGTCGGTCAGCTTTTTGATTTCAAACTCGTTTTCCATTAACTGCTTACCCGCAACGACGCCGGTACCGAGGTTTACCAGCCGTTCCTTTTTCGCGCGGCTGACGTCCAAGTCGCCGAACACTTTGAGCAAGTCGACTTGCAGGTCGGCGATGGAGTGGTCGGTGATGCGCAGGTCAAACAGTTTTTCGCCGGGTCGTACTGCTTGTCCCTGGGCGACAAATACTTTCTTGACGATACCAGCGATCGGCGCCGAGACGCTGCGTCGAGACTGCGGGATTCGTTCTACGACTTGGGCAGGAATTCGGACTTTTTGAAAGTAGTCTCGTGTCTCAAACTTGCCGTACTTCAAATTCATGTTGTCGAGCGTTTTTTCGTTGATCACGACAATCGAGTTCGAGCCGTGCCCTGCCCCGGCGTCTGGATCGTCTTCACTCTCATCGGATTGTTGTGCGACCTCGGGGAGGATGACCGGCCGAAGTAAAAATCCAGCAGCTCCACCGATCGCCAACAGCACCGCGCACAGAAGTAACGTGGGCCAAATATTTCTCGAGTTGTCAGATGTTGAGCGTGTCATCTTTTTACGACGCAATCGTCAAGGTAGCGGTTGTTGTGGTGATCAAAACTGAAGTGCGGATCATCGGTTAAATATAACATGGTTGGAAAACTATTTTGCGAGGCTGTCGTCAAGTAACAATCCTTCGATTTTCAATCGACTATTCCAGAGGAGACTTAGTGTGTCGAGGTACTCCAGGTTGATATCGATCACGTTTTTTTGGGCGGTCGAAAGTTGTAAAAAACTGACTTCCGAAGGGTATCCCTGTTCCAGCAATTCTAGCGTCTGTTTGGACTTGGGGAGCAATTGATGGAGGTACAAGTTGGTCTTTGTTAAAGCCGATTCGTAGCGACGATGTTCGCTGGCAAGCCGTTTGGACAAGTCCAGTTCGATTCGCCGAAGATCATTTTGAGCGGCTACCAATCGTGACTTGGCGGCAGCGATGTTCCCCTGGTTCTGGTCGGAAATTTGCAACGGAATTTGAAGCTGAATTCCGGTGAAGAAGTGTTCCGTTGTCGAGTCTCGTCCCACCGTTAGCTGGGTTCGGTAGTTTGGGACCGTTTGTGCGATTTCTCGTTCGATCGTGGCGCGGACTCGTTCAAGTTCCGCACGGGCCGACTGAATCTCTGGACTGCTATTGAGAATGTGGGTTCGGCATTCTTCAAAACTGACGGGCGCAACGATCGCGTTGATGTCGCCGACGATTTCACGAGGCTCAAGGTTTAAATCACCAACGACTGAAGTCAATTCACGCCAGGCGTTTTGAACATCGATTTCAACCTGCGACATCTGTACCTGGGTTCGTTGAAGCTGAAGCTCAGATTGTAATACGTCGGTTCGCGGGGTTTCGCCAGCTGTAAAAAGCTGATTCGATTTGGTGACCGCGAGTTGCTGGTTACCGAGAAGTTCATCGATCAAATCCATTTTTTCTTTCGCAATCAGCAGTTTGTAGAAAGCGATGCGTACGTCGGTGCTGATTCTGATGGCTTGAATTTCGAATTCGACTTCCAGAACATTGGCTTCAAGATTCTTGATCGCTTGACCCAGCGCCAACTTGTTTCCGCGGACGTGTGTTCGCTGAAGAAAAGCTCCCCAAAGTCCCAGGTCACCATCGTTGCCGGCTTCGTCGACAAACAAGCCCAGGCTTGGGTTAGGGTGCAGGCCGGCTTGAAGTGCTTCGTATCGAGCGGTGAGAATTCTTGCCGCCGAAGCGTTAAGCGTCGGGTGGTTTTGAATCGCCAACAATTCAAAGAAAGCCAGGTCGTTAGCCCCGTTTGACAAACCGTTTACAGAAGTTCCAAGGGAATCGTTTGAATTTGGATCAACGGCGAATTCAACATCAATGTTTGAATCTGCTTTATCCTCTGGCGTCTCATCCCAGAAAACCAAATCCTGATCCGCCGGTGGAGGATCCAAAGCCGGTTCAATGCGCTGGGTCGTTGGCTTGGTTTGCACTGCTTTTCGATCCAGTTCCTCAAGCAATTCTTCAACCGTTTGAGAGTCCTGTTGCTTGAGCTGGTTTCGAATATCGTAAATCGCCCGACTGCGATTGGAACTGGCGTTAGAGCTGGTCTGAAAACTGCGCTGCCTGTCGAGTTGGCTTCTTATTTGATAGGACATCGGGCTCTTGGCTGAAGCCATACGCGCTGGCGGTGGATTGGTAGGGCCGGCAATAGGACTCGCAATTTGTTCGGGTGAACGAGTTGTTGAACGAGTTGCCTGGGGAAGCATCGTTTTGGGTGGCGCCGGTGGCGGATGCAAGACCGCTTGGGATGTAGCTGTTGAACCTCGGCGCGAACTGACTTGCGCATTGCTGCTACTGACGTTTGTCAAAAGCAAAAACGTCATGGCGCAAGCCAAGATGAGAATCCCAACCAGGGATTCCTGCCGCGAGGTCATTAAATGCTCGATCAAAAGCTGGGTCGTTTGAGCAATGGGGACTGTTAAAAAATAACGCTTCGATTCAATTTATCGACGTCGGTGAGATTGAGGTTCGAATCAGTTAAAACGTTTCAGTAACCTTGCTGTAGATGCCCTCTTTTATTGCCGCTAGCTACAAACTGCTAGTATGATGATCTAAGATAAGCCGCTTCGACGGTCTCCAGTCACTTTCAAACACGACAAGTTATGCCAGACAAAAACAAAAAGAAGACGAAGACGACAGAGAATAAATCCAAGAAGAATAGCAAATCAGTCCAAGCTACTGCCAACGAAGTACCGCCCGAGCTGCTGCGCTGGAAGTGTGACGACGGTTGTTTGCAGTTCGAAACCACTGCCGAGATTGATCCAGCGATTGGAGTTGTGGGGCAACCGACGGCCTCCGAAGCGCTTAAGTTCGGGATCGAATGTTTGTCGCCGGGCCAAAATGTTTACGTTCGTGGAGCCCGTGGGACCGGTCGTAACACAATGGTGCGACAGATGCTGCGTGATCTCAGGCCCGAATCGGATTCCAATCGTGATTTTTGCTACGTCCATAATTTTAGCCGTCCTGATCATCCCCGTCTGATCACGTTGCCTCCGGGAACGGCCAATCAATTCCGCAAAGAGATGGTGTTGGTGGCGGAGTTCTTTGAAGAAGGATTGATTAAGTCGCTCGATGGCGAACCGTACCGAGGAGAGCGGCAAGCGGTTCAAGATCGCTTGCAAGAGAATATCAAACAAGCCACCGAGCCGTTGGAAAAAGAAATTGAGGCCAACGGCATGGCGATGGTTCAGGTTCAGCAGGGCCCGGCGACTCAGACCCTGATCATGCCAGTGGTGGGCGGTGAGCCGATACCTCCAGAACAATTGAAGACGTTGATTGCGGCAGGTAAAGTCGAGCCAGAGCAACTGACGCAGTACGAAGAGGCGCTTCCCAAGTATCAAAAACAAATGCTCGAAACGGGTCGTCAGGTCAGTGAGTTGATTCGATCTGCGACTAGGGAGATCCATGACCAAATGGAAAAAGTTGCCCGGCAACTTACAGGCAACTTTACTCGTACGGTTCTCGAAAAGTTCCCCACCGAAGCGGTAAAGATATACATCGGCGAAGTGATCGATGACGTTGTTGAGAATCATTTGCAGTCGGACAGTGAACAGCGGCCCGATTTTAGAGAACTGTACAGTGTCAACGTTGTGCTTTCTCAGGACGATAAAACACTTCGACCGGTCGTCGAAGAAAACACGCCGAGTCTGATTAATTTGCTTGGCACCGTTGACCCTGAGTTTGGGCCAGGCGGAATGGCAATTTCGGATTTTCGGGGGATTCGTGCTGGAGCGCTACTGCAAGCCGACAATGGTTATCTGGTGCTTGATGTCAATGATGTTCTTTCAGAGCCCGGAGCCTGGCGAGCGTTGATGCGGACTTTGCGGACCGGCCGTTTGGAGATTGTGCCTGCAGAGCTTGGTTGGATGCGGCAAACGGTGCTGACTCAGCCTGAACCGATTCCGATTCAGGTGCGAGTGATTTTGGTAGGCGACGTGCAAACATACTACCAGTTGGATCATGCTGATCCTGATTTTCGGGAATTGTTCAAAGTGCTCGCCGATTTCGATAGCGAATTGCAGCGAGACAGTACCGGCGTCAAACAGTACGCCAGCGTTGTTGCGGGTTTGACGGCTTCGGAGGGATTGCCACCGTTCCATCGCTCGGCAGTCGCCGCGCTTGCCGAACATGGGGCGAGGATTGTATCTCGCCGAGATCGCTTGACGGCCAAGTTTGGTCGAATCGCCGACATCGCTCGTGAAGCTGCGTTTCTTGCCAAAGACGACGATGTTGTTGTCGACAAACATGTCAAGTTAGCGGTCAAGCGCACCAAGAGTCGTGCCAGTTTGCCGTCGCGCAAGTTTCGAGAAATGGTGGAGAACCAAACGATAACCGTCCGGACGGACGGCGAAGTCGTTGGGCAGATCAATGGTTTGGCGGTGATGCGTTCAGGTCCGTTGACTTATGGTTTTCCGGCTCGAATCACCGCGACGATCGGACCTGGTAGTGCGGGGCTGATTAACATTGAAGGTCGTGCGCAAATGTCGGGTTCGATCCATACCAAGGGTTTTCACATCCTGGGTGGTTTGATGCGTCACTTGCTTCGCACCGAGCACCCGATGACGTTCAGTGCCTCGTTGGCGTTTGAGCAAAGCTACGGGGGCATCGATGGTGATTCAGCATCAGGAGCCGAGATCGTCTGTTTGCTTAGTGCGTTAACCAAGATTCCAGTTAAGCAATCGATGGCGATGACCGGCATGATTGATCAGCACGGGAATTTTGGAGCGATCGGTGGGGTCAATGAAAAGATCGAAGGATTCTATGATGCTTGTGAATATTTTGGTTTGACGGGCGACCAGGGCTGCGTGATTCCCAAGTCCAATGCCGGTGATTTGATGCTTCGCGAGGACGTTGTCGAGGCTGCTGAGGCCGGCAAATTTCATGTCTATGCCGTGGACAATATCTACGATGCGATCGAGTTGATGACCGGCACGGTGGCTGGCAGACCAGGTGAAGATGGCGAGTATCCAGAAGGTTCATTGTTAGCCAAGGCTCACAATGAAGTCGAAAATTTCTGGCGCATGACGCTAGCCAGTCCTGTCTCGGTCAGCAGCGTGGAAAAAGCAACTCCCTCAGACGGTGATCAGCCGATCGCGCCACCAACTGACGACCCGAGAAGGCAAAGCCAATAAGAATGTCAGCATCCCAGCAGACAAAAGGAGGCTGTGCGTATCTCCTCTTGGTCCGCGTCGGGACCCGTGCTGTCCATTGATCACCATGGTGAATTGGAAGCTGCAGCGGAATCCAGCGATAACGCTACCTTGGTAGAGTGAGGCGCCACTCTGATCCTCCGGAATGATGCGATTTGGCCTACGGGCTAAAAAGTCAGCACGAATTCACTTCAAGCTGTTGGTTTTTCGGATGTTTTGTGTCAATCCGATCAGCTCACGGTGCAGCTTCATGTAATGCTTTGAACTTGCGTCGGGCGCTGCGGCGGCAAAATAGTCTTCGTTGATACCCATGTAGCGTTTGATCACTTTGATCTTTTCAGGGTCGTGGTCGGCGAAGGCTTCTTCCAGCTCAAAATCGCGGTCCCAGAGAACTCGATCGGCAAGCACTTCAATCACTCGATTCCACTGCCCGATTTCTTCACAATCAAGGGCTGGCACGTCCAGTTCAGATGCATACGTATCAGCCAGGTCATCGTCCCATTGGTTGCTTTGCTCGTCAGTGGCCAGGTATGCCTGAATGATCCTTTCACGCAATTCAAAATTCAGTTTGCTTTGCTGTGAATATTCAAGTTCGATTTCCACCAGCGAGCCCAGCTCGCAATAGATTGCGTACACCGTCGACTCGCGCACCGCTGTCAACTCGACGATTGGCGTTTCGGGATCCAGCAATCCATGGGCGACCTCGTGCAGGATAGCCATTTGCTGGGTCGGCTGAAGCGTGTCAAACATCACGACACCAGTTTGATACGGCTCGTTGAGGTCAACACCGGCGGTAATCATGTCGTGAAGGTAGCCAACAGCCGTGAGGATCAGTCGCGCTTCATCACCGCACAGCGTTCTGTCTCCTTGTGAAGTTGCCCACATCCTTAGGCAGTCCTTTATTTTTTTGGCCTACCTGACGGCCAAGCGGTGAAGTCCTGTAAATTCCGTTTCTCGGTGCTCAATCGTGGTGTTCAGTTGCAGAGGCTAGTTTATTGAACATACGAAATCAACCAACCGTGCTAATGAGAGAATACTCACCCAAGGCTGGTTGCTACCAGAACTTTGCATGTAAAAAAGTGTTCAATACAATAGAGGTTGGTCCAGTCGAGGTAGAAGCAAGCAAAGCAACGGTTTACGTGCGATCAATCATCAGAGCTTGCCAGCGGACCCATATTGAATGAAGGCAAGGCAGAGATATTTCTACAAATTCGCCACATCGCGTCAGGAACCTGCATGCCAGGAATCTGCATGCATTAAGGCTTCTCGATGCAAGTCTCCAATTCTTTTTGACTGCAGGGTTGATTTTGTTACTCGGTTCGTGCTTGTTGGCTCAGGATCTCCGCACAAATCCTGCGAGGAATCAAGCGTCCGGGCAAGCTGATCCCGAAACCGATGGCCAGCGTGCGTTTCGTTTGTTTAACCAGGGCAAGTACGACGATGCAATTGCTATGGCGGGCGTGATTGACGCCAGCCTCGGTGAATACAGTGTTGAAGAAAAATGGCAGCTGTTGATCATCTCGGCGCAAATGCAAAAGGGCGATTACTCTGCGGCCCTGAAAACAGTTGAGTCGGCGCTGGAGCGGTTTCCCAAAAGCATTCGAGTTCGATTTGTTGGCGAAGAGGTCTTCCGATTTAACAATCTCCCAGATCGAGCCAATGAGGTGTATCAACAAATTGGCGATGTGGCCGCCGTCAACTCGTGGCGTTATCGAAATGCCGCCAATCAGATCGTGTTGGGTAAATGCTTGTTGCGAGCCGGTGGGGATGCCAAAGAAGTGCTCGACGGATTCTATTACCCGGCCAGGAAACGCTACCCCAAAGAGCCGGAAGTTTACCGGGCCATTGGAGAGCTTGCGCTGCAAAAGCATGATTATCAGCTGGCGGTCGAGAACTTCAAAAAAGTGATTGAACTTGCTCCCGGCGATACCAATGCGATGGGCCAGATGGCGTTGGCGTATAAGCCAAGTGACTCAGAAGCGACCACCTCGGCAATTGAATCGGCGTTGAAGATCAATCCCCTCCACAGTCCCAGTTCTTTACTCATTGTCGATCGTTTGATTAGTTCAGAGCAATACGAGCTCGCCAGCACGACACTCGACCAGCTCTTGGAGCTTAACCCGCATAACTTTAAAGCCTGGTCCTACAAGGCCGTCATTGCGCATCTGCAAAACCAGCCGGCCAAAGAAGGTGAGTATCGCTCCAGAGCGTTGTCGAATTGGCAAGCCAATCCGGAGGTTGACCATATCATCGGTCGTGAGCTTTCGGAGAAGTACCGGTTTGAGGAAGGCGAGAAATATCAGCGTCGAGCGGTCGCTTACGACAATCGTTATCTGCCGGCTAAGATGCAATTGGCGCACGACCTATTGCGATTGGGTCAGGAGCTTGAAGGCTGGAAGCTGGCCGACGAAGTATTTGACGAAGACCAGTACAGCGTTGTGGCTCACAATCTGGTGACGCTTCGTGACGAGATTTCAAAATTCAAAACACTCCAGCATGATGGTTTTGTTGTGCGCATGGACGCTCGGGAAGCCGAGATCTACGGACAGCGGGTTTTGAATCTGCTTTCTCGTGCCAAGGCGTCGCTCACAAAAAAGTACGAGGCGCAGTTGGAGACGCCGATCTTTGTCGAGATTTTTCCGCGCCAAAAGGATTTTGCGATTCGCACCTTTGGGCTGCCCGGTGGATCGGGTTTTCTGGGTGTCTGTTTCGGTCGTGTGATCACGATGAATAGTCCAGCGGCACAGGGCGCAAACCTGACAAGCTGGGAGTCAGTATTGTGGCATGAGTTTTGTCACGTCGTAACGTTACAGAAAACCAAAAATCGAATGCCGCGCTGGCTCAGTGAAGGCATCTCGGTTTACGAAGAAAATCTGGCCGATCCGGCTTGGGGAGATTCGATAAATCTAAAATATCGAGAGATGATTCTCAGTGACGATTTGACACCAGTGAGCAAACTCAGCTCCGCGTTTCTGCAGCCCAAATCCGGACTGCATTTACAGTTTGCCTACTATGAGTCTTCACTGGTCGTCGAGCACTTGATCAACCAGTATGGTTTGCCAGCTTTGGTCAATGTCTTGGATGAACTGAGCCATGGTACTCCGATCAAAGATGCGCTGCGCCGTCATTGTGCGCCGGTCAGCGTGATCGATAAACAGTTCGCTACTTTCGCAGTTGAGCGTGCTGGTGAGTTGGCTCCCCAAGGCGATTGGGAAAAGCCGGAGGGGGACTTGCAGCTTGCATCGCTCGAGCCTGCGGAGTTGGCGGACTGGAATACCGAACATCCTGACAGTCTCGTGGGCTTACTTGCCGAAGGCTTGGCATCGGCAGAGAGGGAGCAATGGGACAAAGCCATTGTTCGTTTGGAAGCTGCCAGGGAACTCAGTCCGTTGACTAAGTCGATTTATTCTCCGCTGGCTCAGGCTTACCAACAAACCGACCAGTCGGAGAAAGAGCTTCAGACGCTTGAGCAGTTCGCAAAAATAGAAGCCGACAACGTTGAGTTGTTCACGAAGTTGCTGGAGCGATCTTCAGGGCAAGGTCAGTGGGAAAAGACCAAAAAGTACGCTCGTAAGTTGTTGGCTCTAAATCCTTTGTTGACTGCTCCGCACCGCTATCTCTCGCTGGCCGCTGAGAAGACTTCTGATGATCAGGCACTGATAGAATCGCTAAGCGTGCTGGCACTGATGAATCCGCTCGATGCCGCTGATGTCCATTATCGCTTGGCTGCTGCTCTGTACCGTGGCAAACAGTTTGATTTGGCAAAACGTCAAGTCATTATGGCATTAGAAAAAGCCCCGCGCTATCGCGACGCTCATGCATTGTTACTTAAAATTGTTGATCGACAAAACGCGGTAGGCGGTTCGGTTCCTCAAGGGTCCCAAGTCAGTGATACGCAACGCGGTATTTCGGTTGTTGCCGAGAAGGAGTCCCCATGAACAGGTTTGGAACATTCAAATGGTCGCTCATTGGTTTGGGCTTGCTCATCAGCGGAACTCTTTGCGCGCAAATTTTCACTCAAGACTACCAACGTCGCTCCGGTAGATACCAACGTAGCAGTGACGATCGCAACGGCGTTCCGATGTGGGAGAAGAGCCAGGAGTTCGAGCACGATGTGTTCACGTTCGTTCGCATTCAATACGACGACTCCCACTACGGTGGCGGCTGGGGCCGGCGCCGTGGCAAGTGGCGGACTGACTATCCCGATGCCGACCTGAATTTATCGTTTCGATTAAAGCAACTCACCTCGCTCGAAGTCGATCCCAACGGGCTGATCCTTCGTTTAACTGACGAAAAGCTATTCGACTATCCGTTTATCTACATCATCGAGCCGGGGGATTTGGAGTTCAGCCAAGACGAGGTTGTGGCCCTGCGCAAGTACCTCAACAAAGGTGGCTTTTTGATGGTCGACGATTTTTGGGGTGAAGCTGAATGGCAAAATTTTTACCTTGAGATGAAGCGGGTCTTTCCCAACCGTGAACCGGAAGAGGTTCCTTTGGAGCACGAGATTTTTCACATCGTTTACGACTTAAAAGAAAAGCCGCAGATTCCCGCCATCGGCCACTATCTCAGTGGCAGGCGGACCGAGCGCTTCGACGCTGAGGTCCCGCACTACCGCGGGATTTTTGACGACAATGGTCGGATGATGGCTTTCATTTGTCATAACACCGACCTTGGCGACGGCTGGGAACGAGAAGGCGAAGATCGAGGTTACTTTCAAACTTACTCCGAGCCGTTCGCTTATCCGCTGGGAATTAACATTGTGACTTACGCTTTGACGCACTGAATCAAATAGCTTCGCCAAACAAATAGCTTCGCCAAACAAATGGCTTCGCCGAACAATTTCAGTAACCCTAACGACATACAATTCGGAGACTCGAGTGACGACCAATACCTTTGAACAAGAGCAACTCGCGGTAAAACAAATTCGCGAAGGTCGTCAAAAGATCTTCGACCAGCTTGCCAATGTCATCGTCGGTCAGGAGGAAGTGATCGAGCAACTGCTGATCAGTTTGTTTGCTGGCGGCAATTGTCTGATTACCGGGGCACCGGGTTTAGCCAAAACGTTGTTGGTTCGAAGTATTGCCCAGATCTTCGATTTGAACTTCAGGCGAATCCAGTTCACACCTGACTTGATGCCTGCGGATATCACGGGGACCGAGATTTTGCAGGAGACTCCCGACGGCAGCCGACAAATGCAATTTGTCAAAGGCCCAATTTTCGCCAACGTTGTCCTGGCTGACGAGATCAATCGAACGCCGCCCAAGACCCAAGCCGCGCTCTTGGAGGCGATGCAAGAGCATCAAGTCACCGCCGCCGGAACGAGTTACACGCTCAGCGAACCGTTCTTCGTATTGGCAACTCAGAATCCAATCGAGATGGAAGGGACCTATCCGCTTCCCGAGGCTCAGTTGGATCGGTTTATGTTCAACGTCAAGATCGACTATTTGAGCCAGAACGACGAAGTCAAAGTTGTGATGCAGACCACGTCGGATCACAAGCCTTCAATCGAGCAGCTCTTTACTGCTGATGATGTTATTCGGTTCCATCAAACGGTCCGCAAGGTTCCCGTGGCCGAGGAGTTGGTTCGCTATGCCGTTCAGTTGACCGACGCGAGTCGTCCCAATCGGGATCAAGCGCCAGAGTTTGTTAACAACTTTGTTAACTGGGGAGCGGGGCTTCGCGGAGGCCAAAATTTAATTCTTGGTGCCAAGGCCAGAGCGCTGTTTAACGGACGTGCTCATGTCAATTTGGAAGACATCCAATCGCTGGCCGCGCCGGTGCTACGCCATCGGATCCTGCCCAGCTACCGCGCCGAAGCGGAAGGGATCACCGTTGAGAAAATCATCGATCAGTTGATCGATCACGTGAAGCCGCCGCTGGGCTAAGCCGTTCAAAGAGACCATTTAATTCACTTTTCCAGCCAAACTACTTTGTCACAGTCATCAACCAACAACGAAACTCCTCGGCCCCAACGCCAGGCTGCGCGCGTTTCGCCTGAGACGATCATGCGAATCAAGAACCTTGAGCTGCGCGCCAAAATTGTCGTTGAGGGTTTTATGTCGGGGCTTCACCGGAGCCCCTATCATGGCTTCTCGGTTGAGTTTACTGACTATCGGCAGTATGCCGTTGGTGATGATCTTCGCTATCTCGACTGGAAATTGTACGCTCGCAACGATCGCTATTACATCAAGCGATTCGAAGACGAAACCAACCTCCGCTGTTACTTGCTGGTCGACATGAGTAAGTCGATGGGGTTTGGCTCACGAGAATTCAACAAATCCGAGTATGCCAAAACCATGGCTGCGACGCTGGCCTGGTTTTTAAACCGACAACGAGATGCGGTCGGGCTGCTCACCTTTGGTGATCGAATCGTCGACATGATTCCCCCGCGATATCGAGCCGGGCATCTGCGACGATTGATGATGACGCTGGAGAACGTCAACTCGGGAACATCGACTGATCTGGCGGTGCCGCTGGAGCAAATTGCACAAACCGTTAGCAAACGCGGGCTGGTCGTGTTGATCTCTGACCTGCTCGCACCAGCGGAACAGCTGACGCAGAATCTGGGTTACCTTCGTTCGCGTGGACATGAAATCGTGATTCTTCGTACGCTTGATCCAGCCGAAGTTAATTTCGAATTCGATCAGGCAACTATGTTTCGTGACCTTGAGACGGGTCGCGAAATCTACGTCGATCCGCAAACGGCAGTTGAAGACTATCAGCGCCGCTTCCAGGAGCACGAATCAGAAATCAAGCAAACCTGTGATCAGTTGGGGGTCCAGTACTTTCAGATACAAACGGATCAGCCGCTTGAAACTGCGCTGTTGAATCTTCTTCAATCACGTGCCAATGCCGGCAAAACGGTCAAGCGAGCCGTTCAGGCGGGAGGTTCGCGATGAGCGTTATGGCATGGCTGTTCGGGCTTGGCGCGCTGGCGATTGCGTTTCCATTTCTGTTTCACCTGATTCGGCGGACGCCGAAGGGCCAAACAGAGTTTAGCTCGCTGATGTTCCTCAAGCCTTCGCCACCAACGTTGACACGGCGGAGTCGGTTGGAAAACCTGTTGTTGCTGTTGATGCGATGCGCGGCGATTGGACTGATTGCGTTCGCGTTCATGCGACCGTTTTTTCGGGGAGCCGATACGATCGACCAGTCCGACGTTGCCAACCGACGAGTTGCGATTTTGCTGGACACCAGCGCCAGTATGCGGCGAGGTGAATTGTGGGATCAAGCAAAACAACAAGTCGAAACGGTTTTGAAAAAACTCGAGCCCGGCGACGATGTTTCTTTGCTTACCTTTGACCAGACGGTGCAAGCGGTCATTGAGTTTGAAGATGGGACGCGAAAAGATCTCGACAAAGCCGAATTGATCCGGAATCAGTTGAAGGAGATCTCTCCAGCATGGGCTGGGTCGGATTTGGGCGGGGCATTGGTTTCGGTTTCCGATCAACTCGATGTTTGGCGCGACTCGATGCGAGCCAATGACTCCAACGCCGCGGCAAGGCTTCAGGTCTATGTTGTCAGTGATCTCCAAAAGGGTTCCGAGACAGATTCGCTTCAGGGTTATCAGTGGCCTTCAACCGTCCATGCAAAATTTCTTCCAGTCACGACTCAAGATTTATCTAATGCGACCGTTTCAATATTGGATCGTATTGCCGAGGAGGACGATCCGTCTTTCCGGGTTAGGGTCGTCAACTCAGAGCAATCAGAGCTTGAGCAGTTTTCAGTCAGCTGGTCGGACAAATCAAACCAGCAGAATAACGAACCGATCTCATTTCATGTTCCTGCGGGCACGAGTCGTATCATCAAAGTCGACTTTGATGACGCGAACGATGCTCAGCAGTTTGTCGTCGCCGGTGATAACGAAGACTTTGATAATTCGTTTTTTGTTGTTCCACCAGAACAACAGGAACTGCGGATTGTTTATCTTGGTAGCGACGATCCTGATGATGCAGAGCAACCCTATTTCTACCTGAAACGCGCTCTGGTTGAGACGCCGCAGCGTAAGTTCAATATCGTTGGTCCAGAGGAAGGCACTCAGTGGTTGGCTTCGCCTGCTGCTCGTCCGGCGTTAGTCGTATTGAGCGAAGCAATTGATCCGGCCATGGAGCCGCAAGTCGATCGTTATCTTGACTCCGGTGGAACGTTGCTGGTGATACTGACCAACCATGAGGTAGCTGCGAGGACTGAAGACTGGACGGGAGCCAAGTCGATTGCCAAGACGATTGAGAATCAAAATCGAACTGAATATTCGATGCTCGCGGAGCTGGACTTTTCAAGTCAACTTCTCCAGCCGTTCGCCAATCCTCGCTTCAACGATTTTACCAAGATTCGTTTTTGGCGGCATTGTAAGGTAAGCCTCGATCAGAGCGAGGCGCGAGTTCTGGCGAGATTCGACAACGATGATCCAGCGATCTGGCAACGCGATCTTGAGGATGGCGGAACCGTGTTGGCAATGTCCAGTGGGTGGCAGCCTCGCGAAAGTCAGCTGGCCTTGTCGACCAAGTTTGTTCCTCTGATTAACAGCGTGATTGAGATTGCGGCGGACGTTGCCGAACTGGATCAGTCGCTGGTTGTCGGCGAGCCAATTGAATTCGGCATTGCCGATCCAGAGGTTGGCAATCGGACGATGATCAAACCAGATGGTTCCCAGGAAACGATTGAAGCAACTCAGTCGCGATTTGTGGCGGTTGATCAACCAGGAATTTATCGGTTGGTTTCAAAGACAGTCGATCAGGGCGTTGAGCAGTCCAGCCCAAGCCTTCCTCAGGTTATGAATTCGCCAAGCGAAAGCTTGTTTGCGGTTAACGTTGACCGGGCCGAGAGTCGCACGGCGGCAATTCCTGTTGAGGAGCTTGAAATGCTGGGAGTCAAGATTGGCGAACAGAAAACGGCTTCCGCCGAATTGGCTCAGATAAGGCAGTTGCGAGACCTGGACATCGAGAATCGGCAGAAAACCTGGAAGTGGTTAATCTTGTCGGCGATCGTTCTGCTGATTTCCGAGACTTGGCTGGCCAGTCGCACCGAGTCAAAAATGCTTGCCGGCCAAGCTAACCAGACCAATGAGTTTACAAGTCGACTTGGAGGAGAGGTGAGCTAATGGATTCGAGACTACAAAATCGACTTGCTCCCGTCTTGTACCGGCATCGGTTTCGCCGGATCGCGGCCGCTCTGGCGCTGGTCTGGGTAATCGCGGCGGTGGTCGCTGGTGGGCTTTACTACAAGAACCATGTCTCTGGTTTTGATACCTCAGCGGTCAGCTGGTGGTTGATCATCGGGGCTCTCGTTGCATCGGTAGTAGCAGTTTTCTACGCACTTGTTTCTTCTAAAACAGCTCATGAAGTAGCCACGGAGATTGAGCGAGAGTTTTCTGATCTTGATTCAAGCTTGATGACTTCCCTGCAACTGGGGCAAGATGGCAAGCAGTTGGGGTTTTTGCAACAATCGGTTTTGCAAGAATCGGTGACGCACAGTTACAGTAATCGTTGGGCTTCGATTATTCCCGGTTGGCATTTAATAGCCGCGCCGTTGGCGGGATTGCTTGGGCTGATCGCGTTTGCCATGGCCATGCTTGGCCTGAGGTTCAACGCTCAACCAGCTCCCGTTGATCAAGTAATTCAGTTTGCTGATGCGGCGGTCGACGTTTCGGATTACGAAATTGCAGTCGAACCAGGCGACACAGAAATCGAACGCGGAACGAGTTTACTTGTTCTGGCTCGATTTAATAAGTCATTTCCGCCGCAGGTCACGCTGGTGGTTTCCACTTCCGAGGGTGAGACTTCTCGGTTGCCGATGCTCAAGAGTTTGGACGATCCTGTTTTTGGGGCAAGAGTCTCGGCTGTTAGTGCGCCATTGAATTATCACGTCGAATTCGCGCAAGCCGAATCGGATCAATTCGAAGTATCGGTGTTTGACTTTCCCGAGCTGGTCCAAGCCGACGCCAGACTTGAGTTTCCCAACTATACCGAGATGGAGAGCAGGGTCATTCAGGATGTGCGCCGGGTCAACGCCGTCGAAGGCACTTCGGCTGAGTTTTCTTTCTTCGTCAATAAACCCGTGGCCAACGCGAAGCTGGTTCCAGTTGCAAAAGGCGATGCAGCCGCCGCACAAGTGGATGCGATTGAACTGTTTTCTGATCCCAAGGATCCGAAAAAGCTGATTGCGAATATCGAATTCGAAAAGTCTCGGAAGTTTAATTTGGTGCTGCGAGATCAGGACGGTCGCGAAAATCGCTTACCGCCCAGGTTTGTGCTTAACGTGCTGCCCAATCGCCCGCCGGAATTGAAACTGTTGGCTCCGCGAAAAGACGTTCAGGCTTCACCGATCGAAGAGGTGCAATTGAGTGCCAGTGCCTGGGATGATTTTGGGCTCAAATCGTTCGGTGTTCACTACGGCATCGTCGGCCAGGAGGCACAGCAGGTGGTGTTGCGAGGACAAGACTCGTCGGGTTCCAGGTCGAGAGTCAAAAAGCGAAAGCAGGTAGATCATCTGCTGGATTTGGAAAAACTTAGTGCTCAGCCAGATAACTTGGTCTCATACTATTTCTTTGCCCAAGACATTGGGCCCGATGGTCAACCGAGAACGGTAGCCAGCGATATGTACTTCGCAGAAGTCCGGCATTTCGAAGAGATCTTTCGTCAAGGCGATGCTCCTCCGGCCAACCAACAACAGCAGCAACAACAGCAACAGGGGCAACAAGGGCAAAACGCTCAGCAGGCTCAGGAGCTAGGAGAGCTTCAAAAAGAGCTTATCACTGGTACTTGGAACCTGATGCGTCGTGAGAAAAACGAAACGCCCAGCGAGGGGTTTAGCGAAGATGTGACGGTGTTGATCGAAGCTCAGGATTCCGCGATCGAGAAATTGGCCGGGCTTGCGGAGCAACTCGAGGACGAAGAATCGCTCGGTTACGTTGAATCGGTCCGGGAGTTTATGAACCAGGCGGCCCTGCGACTGGCGACGGTCCAGCAAGACGCCGATGTTGATGGGCTTGCTCAAGCGTTGTCCTCGGAACAGGCGGCTTATCAGGGTTTGCTTAAACTTCGCGCTCGCGAGCACGAGGTGACTCGACAGCAGCAGCCACCGGGGCAACAACAAAGCCAGCATAGAAACAACCGCGCTCAGAATCAGCTCAATGAACTTCAGCTTAAGGAAGACCGGAACCGCTACGAGAATGAAAGAACGGCCCAACAACAGCAATCTGAACAGGAACAGCAAGCCCAGGAAGACCGGCAGGTGCTTAATCGGTTGAAGGAATTGGCTCGGCGGCAAAGCGATTTAAATGAACGAGTTAAAGAATTACAGTCCGCCCTTGAAGAAGCCAAAACCGAAGAGGAACGCGAAGAGATTGAGCGACGGTTGAAGTCGCTTCGGGAGCAGCAGGAGCAGTTGCTTCGCGACTCCGAAGAGTTGGGCGAGCGCATGCAAAGCCAGGAAAATCAAGAACGAATGGCCGAGGAATCGGAGCAGTTGGAGCAAACTCGTGAGAATATTCAACGTGCCAGTGAAGCATTAAAGAATAACGAGGTCTCTCGCGCTGCTGCCGAAGGAACGCGGGCGCAACGGGACTTGGAGGAACTGCGAGACGAGTTTCAAAATCGTACTGCCGGTCGGTTCACCGAGAAGATGCGGCAGATGAGGAACGAGGCTCAGGAGCTGGAGGAAAAAGAGAAGCGAATCAGCGATGCGCTGGCTCAAGAGGCTCAGCCTCAGACGAAAAGGAATGACAACGATCGCTCACTGCGAGAGGAGGTTGATGAGAAACCGAGTTTGCAAAGGGATCTTGCTGATCAACGAGACGCGGTTGAACAACTTCGTCAGCAGATGAAACAAACGATTAAAGAATCGGAATCGCTTGAACCGTTGCTGGCTGAAGAGCTCTATGACACCTATCGTGACTCCGAAGTTACGCGCCCGGACCAGGCCCTGGAGTCAGCTCGGCGATCGCTGGGTCGTGGTTGGGTAAGCGATGCACTGTCCCAAGAAGAAAAAGCTCGTCAGGGAATCACGCAGATTCGCGAGGGAATCGAACAGGCAGCTCAGCGCGTGCTCGGTGATGAGACTGAAGCGCTTAAAGCCGCGGAGGAGACGCTGCGTGAACTTAACCGCGAGCTGGAGCAAGAGTTGAAGCAACAGGCAGAAGAAGATCGATCCAGCGAACCGGCTGGTCGCGGTAATGGGCAGAGCGAGGGAAGTGATTCGCAAAACGATTCTCAGGATGGCCGACGCCAAACAGGTTCAGATTCGCCCCAGGGAAAGCAGCGAGGCAAAACAAAGGCGCAGTCCGGTCGCCCTAATCGAGGCCAGGGCAAAGCCGGCCGGGACCAGGAAGAACAAGCTGGTTCAGGGAAAGGAAAAAGACGAGGCCAAGGGAAATCCGGAGATCAGCCGAAGCAGGCGCAAGGTAAAAACGGAAAAGGCGATGGAAAGGGCCAAGGAAAAGGAAAGGGAGAGTCGAAGGGCGAAGCAAAAAGTGATTCCCCAGGCCGGGGCAAAGGCAAGTCCAATTCCAAGGGCAACGGTGGCCAAGGTAACCGTGGCGTTGGGGATGATGACCAACCAGCCGACGCCCAGCAGGCAATGCGTCAACAGATTCGAGAGCTTGGCAGCCAACAGAATAACGGAGCTCCTGAAGGTGGTAATCCCAATCAACTCTCCGGCGCCGGTGGCAACCCGCGACCTATCTCTGGCGCGGATTTTCGCGACTGGTCCGATCGACTCAGAGACGTCGAAGAAATGATTGGCGACCCCGATTTGCGAGCCGAAGCGGCGCGGATTCGCGAACAGGCCCGTGAGATCCGCCGAGAAATGAAACGACATTCCAAGGAGCCAAATTGGGATTTGGTCAAAATGAAGATCGCCAAACCGTTGGCGGAGCTTCAGGATCGGGTGGCTGAGGAACTGATCCGTCGCAGCGGCAAAGACAATCTGGTTCCACTGGATCGTGATCCGGTACCGGCTCAATTTCAAGATGCCGTGCGACGGTACTACGAACGACTTGGGAGTGGCCAATGAACCAAGGTGCCTTTTTTCCCGATGCCTGGGGCGCTCAAGATTGGCTGCTGCCGGTTGGTTTGTTGTTGGCGGTTGGCTTGGTGGTCTTGATCTGGGCTTACGCGCGCTGCCGGACTTCTGGCGGGATAAAAACGTCTTTGCTGGTGATGAAAATTGCTGCGCTTGGTTTGCTGGGGATCTGTTTGCTTGAGCCGATGCAACGCACCCAGCGGCCCGAAAAGGGAGCCAATTTGATGGTCGTGATGGCGGACGATAGCCAAAGCCTGCAAATCAAAGACCAGGGTCAATCGGAAACCCGCGCGGCGGTTTTGAAACAGAGACTCAACGAAGAATCAAAGTGGTTGGCGTCACTTGCCGAAGATTTCGACGTGCGACGGTATCAGTTCGATCGACGGCTTCGACCGGTCTCCAATTTTACTGACTTCCGCGCGGATCAGAGTGGCAGTGACGTGCTTGGCAATTTGAAATTGGTTACCCAGCGCTTCGCTCAGCGGCCAACAGCGGGCGTGCTGTTGCTGACCGATGGTATCGGCAACAACGTCGAGACTGGTCCGGCTTCACTGGATTCGATCGACTGGGAGAACGCACCGCCGATCTACCCGGTTGTTGTCGGCAAGACTCGCCCGGCTAAAGATTTAGGCATCACGCAGATCATCAGCACTCAGACTAATTTCGAATCGGCTCCGGTAACAGTGACTGCGGAACTATTGGCCCACGGTTATCAAGGTCGAAGCGTGGTGGTCCAGTTGCTTGATGAATCGGGAGCAGAAGTCGATCGCAAGGAAGTTGGCGAAGTCGAAGATGGAAAACCATTTGCAGTTCGTTTCAAGACGCGACCAGCTCGACGTGGCGTCAACGTTTACAGCGTCAACACGTTTGCCCAGGGCGAGGAATTGCCTGCCAATCCGATAGGGACATCCGCCGAAGCCACGATCGTCAACAATCAGGCTACGACGATTGTTGATCGTGGCAATGGTCCCTTTCGAGTTCTTTACGTTAGTGGTCGGCCGAACTGGGAGTTGAAGTTTCTCAGGCGTTCGATCGAAGAGGAGGAAGAAATCGACTTGGTGGCTTTGGTGCGAATCGCCAAACGGGAGGCCAAGTTTTCGTTTCGCGGTAACGCAGGCCAACAATCAAATTCGCTTTACAAAGGATTCCAAAGCGAAGACGACGATACCGCTGAGCAGCATGACGAAGCGGTATTTATTCGGCTGGGAACGCGCGATGAAAACGAGTTGTTGGGCGGGTTTCCCAAAGATGCCGAGTCGTTGTACAAGTACGATGCGATTGTGCTTGATGATGTGGAGTCCAGTTTTTTCACCGAAGATCAAAAGTCGTTAATCCAACAGTTTGTTAGCCTGCGTGGTGGTGGGCTGTTGATGCTTGGAGGGCAAGAGTCGTTCGGATCAGGAGATTACGATCGGACGCAGATTGGGGAGATCTTGCCGGTCTATCTTGATGGTGAAACTGCAAAAGACTCGGGAGCCCAGTTTCAGTTGAATCTGACTCGGGAAGGCTGGTTGCAGCCGTGGGTTCGCATCAAAGCGACAGAGTCTGAGGAGAAAAAGCGTTTGGCCTCGATGCCAAAATTCAAGACGCTCAATCGTTCCCGTTCCATTAAACCCGGAGCGACAGTCCTGGCTTCTGTACACTCCGACGGCGATCAGCAGTTTCCGGCACTCGTGGTTCAGCCGTATGGAAAAGGGCGCACCAGTGCGTTGATGATTGGTGATCTGTGGCGTTGGCACCTCAAGAGCGAAACCGAGAATGAGGATCTTCAAAAGGCTTGGCGGCAAACGCTTCGCTGGCTCGTTAGCGATGTTCCGCGCCGGGTTGAGGTTGAGGTGATCAAAAAAGACGATGCTAATCAAAGCGCCGAAATCAAGATTCGGGTTCGAGATGAAAATTTTAAGCCATTCGATAACGCGTCTATCTCGGTCGAAGTCGCGACTCCTGATGGTAAGTCAATTGAGCTAACTGCCGAACCATCAGACTCCGAGCCAGGTCTGTACGTGGCAAATTTTGTCTCCAGCGCATCGGGAGCGTATCGCGCGACCGTCACGGCTAGTTCGGATGACGGATCAGAAATTGAGCAACGGGAATCGGGTTGGGTTTCGGCTCCCAGCAACGAAGAGTTCAAGTCGCTTGTCCCCAATCGTGAGTTTCTTGAATCGATTGCAAGCCGAAGTGGTGGTGAAGTCCTTGAGCTGGGGAATCTGGAAGATTTTGTTTCCAGCCTCGATCATCGTGAGGTACCGGTCGTCGAGACCCGCTCATTGCCCTGGTGGCATCGCTGGCCGGTTTTCACTTTGGCGATTGGCTTGTTGGTTGGCGAATGGGGAGTGCGGCGATGGAAGGGGTTACCTTGAAGATTCAACTGAACTCAAAATCCAATAACCAGGGTTACAACTGGCTTGCCGGCCAAGTGCTGGGCCTGGTGAAGGAGCCGATACTTTTGTGTCGTTTGTTCCTGGTTTGCGCAGTAATTTGCGTTCTGAGTTCCAAAGGATTTGCTCAATCCGCAGCTGCTCAGGAGTTGTCGGCAGGTCAGGAGAGGAAAGTCATCGTGGTGTTGGGGGCGGCGGGTGACGACAGCTATGGCGATCAGTTTAAAAACTGGGCTGAACGCCTAAAGCAAGTTATCGATGCCAGCCGCACCGAGAATCCAAATTTGAAACTCGTTCGAGTGGGTGGAAAATCCGAAACCGATGGCCAACGTGATGGGAAACAAAAGGCCCAAACCGATTTGGCTCTGCTGGAGAAAGAAATCGAGTCTGCTTTGGCCCAGACGCAGGAGCTTTGGATCATTTTGATTGGACATGGGACCGACGATGGAACGAGCTCCAAGTTCAATTTGCGCGGGCCCGACTTGACGGCGAAGCAGTTGAATCAATGGCTTGCTCCCCTGCCCTGCCGATGTGTGATTGTCAATTGTTCGTCAGCCAGCGGTTCGTTTATCAACAAATTGAAATCAGAAGATCGAATTGTAGTTACTGCCACCAAGAGCTCGGCCCAATACAATTTCGCGAGGTTTGGAGAGCACTTTCTTCAAGCGATTGGTGATCCTGCGTTTGATCTGGATAAGGATCAACAGATATCGCTGTTGGAAGCGTTTGTGGCCGGATCCAAACGCACTCAGGAGTTTTATGAGCAGGAGGGGCGGTTAGCTACCGAGTTGGCAGTGATCGATGACAATGGAGATGGTTTGGGAACGCCAGCGGATTGGTTTGAAGGAACTCGTGCGGTGCGAAAGCCCAAACAGGGGTTGCCCGATGGGTTGGTTGCCAACCAGATGTTCCTAATTCGCAGGGGAGCTGAATCAAAACTCAGCATTGCGCAGCGACGGTCGCGCGATGAGCTGGAAGCGAAATTGGAATCGATTCGGCTAAGGAAGGATGCCTTGGGTCCAGATGAATACTGTCGGGAGCTTGAACCAGTTTTGATTGAGTTGGCCAGGATTTATCAAGCGATCGAGGGGCCAAGTGTGAATCAATCGGAGTAGCTGTTTAGCAAACCAAAGAAAAAACGGGAACCGATCAGGCGGCCCGCTCTGTGGGCGACAGGCCGGCAGATGGCTCATCGAACAGAATGAATCGCGGTGCCCAATCAAATCACGAAAAGCGGCGTGGATTGGCGACAGAACCAGGTTGTGAAAAAAGGTTTAAATTGATGCAAACGAACCGTTACCCTCCCTTTGGGAGGGTCGGAGAATTCGCTTGGCGAATTGGACGGGGAGGGTTTAGGAATCTTGTTAGTTCAATTTGTTAACGATTGTTTACCCTCCCCGACCTGCGCCATCATGAATGATGGCGAGTTCGACCCTCTCAAAGGGGGCTCTTCGCGGAATTTATTGGGTGATTGAGAACAAATAAAGCCACCCTCCCTCTGGGAGGGTCGAGCTGTCACCGCTAGGTGACACGCTCGGGGAGGGTAAGTTTTCCTTCGATAGGCTAAGGCTTTAGGGCTCCAGAAATGGTTTTCGTTTATGTTTTTTAAGGTTAAAAATGAGACCGCTTTACCCTCCCCGGTCACTGCGTTCCCGACCCTCCCAGAGGGAGGGTGGCTTGGATGTATTGGATGTCGGCAAAACCAGCGACAAAGTTTCGAGCGATCGGATCGCGAAACAACACTTACCCACTAAAAACGACCAAGGGCTTTCAGAGGGAGGGTGACTTATCTCGTTCAGTTGAATGCTCGGGTCATT
>CAYSQZ010000019.1:0-34006 GCA_964433035.1 uncultured Pirellulaceae bacterium
GAGCATGCTTACGCGAGCGTAAACATGGCACCCGTCAATTCAGATCTGACAGACCGCTAGTAGTCCCGGACCTATGCAGCCTGCCGCTCCAAAATCCGGGCTCACGCTTATTCGACCAACGCTTCGGCCGCGATCACGAGCCACGGAGCCAGTTGAGGCGCCCGAGTCAGGACTGACGAAGCCGACAAAACTGTCTTGCGAGCTTTTTCTTTCATTGCCGGGTCGTTCAATTCCTCAGCCAGGTAAAGCAAATTAGTTGCGGCAACACTGTTGCCCGCAGGCACTGCATTGTCATAGACCCGCTTGCTTCGGACCAGCAGTGTTTCGTGATCTTTGGAAGTGTAAAAGTACCCGCCTCGTTTCTCATCCCAAAACAGTTCGTCCTGTTTCTGTTGCAACCGCTTGGCTGCATCCAACCAATCCTGATTCCCGTCAGCCCGATGCAGCGCAATCAATCCATCGATCAAACAAGCGTAGTCGATCAAGTATCCGTTGAGCTTTGCCTCTCCCCCGGAGTACGTTCGAAACAATCGTCCATCCTGATCAACCAGTTTGCTCAGCGCGAACTTAGCGGCGTTTGCCGCGGTTTGGATGTACTCTGGTTTTTTAAGAACTCGTCCGCCATCGGCAAATCCGCGAATCATCAATCCATTCCACGCGGTAAGTATCTTGGTATCCAAAAGCGGACGAACCCGCTTGCCTCGCGCTTCAAACAGCTTTTTCCGAATTGGGGCCAGTTCCGATTCAAGTTTCGCCAAATCGGTTGAACGATCTGCCGCCACTTCGGTGATTCTCTTTTTCAATTGCGGCGCGTAGTGCTCTTCAAAGTTGGGCGGATCGTTGAGCCCGTAAATCGCCGCAAACATTTTGAACTCAGGCTCGGTAAGCGTAGCCTTGATTTCATCCAGCTCCCAGCGATAGAACTTTCCTTCCACACCTTCAGACTCGGCGTCAAGCGAAGAATAAATTCCACCTGACTCCGCGACCAGTTCCCGAGTCACAAAATCGAGTGTTCCTTCGACAACATATCGGAACTCTTCTCGCTGCGTTAGCTCGTAGACTTCTGAATAAACACTCGCCAGCTGCCCATTGTCGTAGAGCATCTTCTCAAAATGAGGAATCTTCCAGTAGCGATCCACACTGTAACGATGAAATCCGCCGCCGAGGTGATCATAGATTCCGCCCATCATCATCCGCTCACAGGTAGCGATCAACATGCGCCGAGCCGAAACAGAATCTGGATCATCGGCTTTGGTTTGACGAACCCGGTTGGCGAGAAAAAGCAAGTTCGTTGCCTCCGGGAATTTTGGTTGGTTAGGTCTTAAATCACTGAAACCAAATCCGCCGTACTTGGGATCGTATGCAGAAGCAAGATTGTCCAGGGTCTTCTTGACCCAGGATCTTTGAATCGGCAATCCGTTAGATTGACTTTGTCCTTCGAGAGAGGACTTGGTTCGCTCGGTAATGACGTCGGCGTCTTTTAGGATCTCTTTTCGATTGTTTTGATAAGCATCAGCAACTCGTTTGGCGATGGATAAAAATCCCAGCCGGGCACCTCGATCACCATCGCGAGCGGGCCAGTACGTACCTCCAAAAAATGGTTTTGTGTCTGGCGTCATAAACATCGACAGCGGCCACCCTCCCCTGCCTCGTTGAATCTCCATCAACGCTTGCATGTAAATTTCGTCGACATCGGGCCGTTCTTCGCGATCGACTTTGATGCAGATATAGTTCTCGTTAAGGAACTTGGCGATCTCTTCATCAAGAAAAGACTCTCGCTCCATGACGTGACACCAATGGCAGCTCGAATAGCCAATCGACAAAAATATTGGCTTGCCTTCCTTCTTCGCTTTCGCCAAGGTCGCGTCGTTCCAAGCGTACCAGTTGACCGGATTGTGGGCGTGCATCAACAAATACGGGCTGCTTTCCTTGGCCAGTTCGTTGGTATGTTTGTGTTGGCCGTGAGTTGATTTGTCCTGGGCGGCGATGATCGAGCTGTAACCCAGACTCAAAACCATGGCGATTGTTAAAAACATAGTTCGCATTGTTGGCTCACGTTAAAAAACAAAGGATCGGCAGCGATTGGCAACTTCATGTTAGCACTTTACCAAAAAAGTGTAACGGAAGTATTGACCCCAAACTGCTCCCCCCAAACTGCTCCCAAACTGCTCCCGACAAAGAAAAACGCTTCGGATCTGAGACCCGAAGCGCTAGTTGATGATCGTGTTTCCAAGCTTTAATAAAACTGGATTGGAAAACTCAGAATGATTTTCTGAGCATCAATAAACAATTTTTTCGGTCGTTGGCAGCCTTAATGGTAGAGCACGCACGCGTACCAACATCCATCCTGGCTTTTAGAAACTCCGATCTGGGCAGGGGGTCGTTGGCCCCAATAGCAACAGTTTTGGATCGCCAGCTGGGGCGATTGGTTGGACCAACCAACACCCTCGTATTTAGCTCCTCCTAAACTTCCACCAACGTGGTCGCGAAAGCTCATTTGCGCTGCTTGCGCTGCCTTCTGCTGAGCCAATCCCGATTGCGTATTGGTTGAAGTGTAGTAGTTGCCAGAGTATGTCGCGGTCTGAACAACTGGGCTATGACTAGACCGCTGAGGCAGTTGGAAGTTTGAGAATCTCTGGGAAGAGTATCCCTGAGAAGAATAAATCTGGGCCGGCTGACTTTGCCAAGACGAGTAAACCGGAGTCGCGACCGTTGGGTAACTCGTGATTGAGTTCTCGACAACAGGATAACTCGAAGACGTTACCGCGCCAGAATAACTTTCTCCAATCACCACCGAATTGGGGGTTGGTTCAAAAGTCTGATACTGCGGTACCGCCCACGCGGTCACCCCAATCTGACAAACAACTACGGCAACAAAAAACGATATCCATGTAATCTTCATTCTCCACCTCTTTGTTAATCCTTGGACTTATTGCAAAGCCCGAATTGCACTGTTGCACACGTCGCAACAGTGCTCCAATGAAGGGAGCGATTATTCAAAGGGGACCATTGAAGACAAGGCCCCCGAAACGAAACACTAAAGGTTTAATTACGGCTGAAATAAGCCGTGCAAATAACGTTCACAATTGAAAGCCACAGGTGAGCTTTATATTTCTGAGCGGCCTTAAGAAACGGCTTTCACCCCATGTCTTTTTTTTATTTATCGCACCAACAATCAATTCAATTCGTTCATCATTTCGCATTGACAAACTGAACTCGAAATCATTTTTTAGGGACCCTTCATGAATCAGGATGTTGCCAAACTTCCACCTGCAATCGTCTGGACAAGGTTCGAGGAACTCAACGCAATTCCTCGTCCGTCCAAACAAGAAAAACGTGTAATCGAGTTTATGAAATCCTTTGGTGAAGGGTTGGGGCTTGAGACGATTGTCGATTCAATTGGCAATGTGATTATTCGCAAGCCTGCCTCCCCAGGGATGGAAGATCGACAAGGTGTCATACTTCAGGGTCATCTGGACATGGTCCACCAGAAAAACGCCGACACCGATTTTGATTTCCAGACGCAGGGCATCGAGTCACAAATTGGAGACGATGGCTGGGTACGAGCCAACGGCACCACTTTGGGAGCTGACAACGGAATGGGCGTTGCGTCGATCATGGCACTGCTGGCGTCCGACGACATCGAACACGGTCCGATCGAAGGTCTATTTACCATCGACGAAGAAACCGGAATGACTGGCGCGTTCAAACTTCAACCTGGAATTCTTACCGGTACGATACTCCTCAACACCGACACCGAAGATGAAGGCGAACTGTGTATCGGATGTGCTGGCGGCGCAGACACAAATATTTCGCTGGCTTACACCCCAACCAGAATTGATTCTGGGTTGGCTCTCAATATTTCTGTCACTGGACTGCGTGGAGGTCATTCGGGATGTGAAATTCATCTAGGACGTGGCAACGCCAACAAGATCATGAACCGGTTGCTTTGGAATACCGAGCAGCAATTTGGCTTGAGGATTAGTTCGATCGACGGCGGAAGCCTTCGCAATGCGATTCCTCGGGAGTCGTTTGCTACCGTCGTTGTAGACGCCGATAAAGCAGATGAGTTCAAACTACACGTCGCCAATCTGGTTTCGATTATTCAAACCGAACTGATTCGAACTGAACCCGAATTGAAAGTAGCGATTGAGGCAGCTGAAACTCAGGCCGAAGTAATGGACCTTGAAACCCAAATCAAACTGACGCAATCCATCTACGCCGCACCCTGTGGTGTGATTCGGATGAGCGATGAAATGCCGGGTTTGGTGGAGACTTCTACGAGCCTGGCTCGGGTAAAAGTCGAATCGGGGACTGCAGAGATTCAGTTCCTGACTCGAAGTAGCGTTGCATCCGCCACAGACGACCTGTGTAACATGATTGAATCGACGTTCCAACTGGCCCAGGCCAAGGTCCAACACGGCTCGGCCTATCCCGGTTGGAAACCAAATGCCGATTCAAAAATTCTGGAGCTAATGAAAACGGTCTATCAAGATCTTTTTGGTGCCGCGCCCAAAGTCAACGCAGTCCATGCCGGCCTTGAATGTGGAATTATCGGAAATGTATATCCCGGTTTGGATATGATCTCGTTCGGACCAACAATAAAGAATCCGCATTCACCTGACGAAAAATGTGATATCGCGAGCGTGGACAAGTATTGGCAATTTTTACTGGCGACACTGAAACGAATTCCCGTTGGCTAGAAGTGGTTTCAAAACTATCGCCTCAATATGTTTAGGACGAGCCGCGCGCTGAGCCGCAAGAGATGAAAGAAGGTGAAGTAAAGCCTTGGACTACTCCAATTTTTGCGGCCGCCAAAGTCGCGCTTAAAGATGTCAACTCTGCCGCGATAACTGCGTCTCTACTCGCGGCAGCATTCTCGAGTCATTGGGAAATCGCTAACTCGTCTACTACCCAATGCTCAAAGCCATGTATTCCCCTGTTTTTGGAAATCCATCTAACAAACCATTGCGACAAACTCTGACTTAGCCTCCTACACAAATGTCGAGCTGGTAGAATCGCGGTGATTAGCTGGTATTTTTCTCATTTTGGAACGATTCAACCATAACTACTATGATCAACAATCTCTTTGATCTGCATCTTCCACGCCTCAACACTTTGGTCTCTCGATGAAGAATAAATCATTTCGATTGCTCGCTATTTTTTTAACTTCCTTCATTGCGCTTGGCTGCGCTCAATCAGCTTTATCACAGGAGAAACTTCGCATCGACAACGACACCGTTGCTGTTGTGGAGAGCCCTTGGCAATTGATGAACGTCGATACCAAGTCGCATCTGCGCGGGCTTCACGTTTATAGCTCCGACGACGTTTGGGCGAGCGGTTCCAACGGAACGATTCTCAATACATTCGACGGTGGCGAGAATTGGCATGTCCACCAAGTCCCCGGTGCCGAGGAACTGGACTTCCGCGATATCCATGCGATTGACGACGGGACTGTTGTTGCAATCACATCTGGGACACCAGCCAGAATTTATCGCTCAACAAGCGGTGGCTCAAATTGGAGCATGGTCTATGAAAACACCGACGAGCGCGTGTTTCTTGACTCGGTTAGCTTTCTTGATGATCGCCGAGGGATCGTCATGGGAGATCCGATCGGGGACGGGCTTTATTTGTTGGCAACTCGTGACTCGGGTAAAACCTGGCGAACGTTCAAAGAAGTTCCCCGCGTGCTTCCCGGGGAAGCCGGTTTCGCGGCCAGCGGCACCAATATGGTTTCGATTGACGGAAAGAAAGTCTTCATCGGCTTGGGAAGTCATCTGGAAGGAGAAGCCAGTGTGACCAGTCGCATTCTGTTCTCAATGGATTCAGCCAGGTCCTGGAAGAAAACCAATGTCCCAATCGCGAGAGGCCCTTCAGCAGGAATCTTTTCGATTTGTTTTGCCAACAAAAAAAATGGTGTTGCTGTAGGCGGTGACTACAAGCGAGCCGATGATTCATCAAGCAATTACGCGGTTACCAGGGACGGCGGGCTGACCTGGTCGACTCCGGCGCTTCGCGAACCTCCATCTGGTTTTCGGAGCTGCGTTTCGGTCTGGTTGAAATACGAACGCGAAATAAACATGATCGCCGTTGGCCCCAACGGAACAGATCGCTCGACCGATCTTGGAGAAAAATGGCACCGAATTTCCAATGAAGGCTTTCACGCTGTCGACTTTGCACCCGATGGTCAATTCGGCTGGGCCGTGGGTGCCGATGGTCGGATCGCCAAGTGGCAGGGAATCGTCAACGCCCGAGTTAAGCCAAAACAGCCAACGCCGGCGGTCGAGCCAGAGGGCTTGTCCGTTCTCAAGTAATCTCGCCAGCGGTTGCCATCTCTTGGTTTCAATCCAGGGCTGCGGCTGAAAGCTTTGCCGGTTTTCGCGATATGCTGGCATAAAATGCCGATCCGGAGCCCAGCACCAATATGCCTTAAATCCCGGTTTTTCCGGGACTTACGCATTTCAAACCACTAAAATTCCAAAACCTCGAATTTTTTGGCTGGGAATATTGCTGGACAAAACGACTTAATAGGTGCATCGTCGACCGGATCGACTTTCAACTGTTAGATGACTACCTCTGGACCAATGCCCGACGCACATCCTGCAATTGACTGGCAAGCCGCACTTACGCAACACAAATCCTGGTTGCTCAAAGTCCTGCGCTCTCGGATTGGTGATCGACATGAAGTCGAAGACCTGTTTCAAGAGATTGCCTTGAGGGTTGTTCGTCAGTCCAAGCCCAAACAACAATCCGATGGAACGATCCAACAAGCCAATACACCCAACGATCCTGAAAAAGTTGCCCCGTGGCTTTACCGATTAGCGATTCGACAAGCTGTCGATTTTCATCGCCGCCTCAATCGAAAATCTCAAGCCCATCCTCATTCGAATCTTGAACCATTTTCACCAGACCCTCAACCACTCGATTGGATGCTCGCTAAAGAGCAAAAGCAAAATTTGTTAGATGCGTTGGATAACCTCAAACCGCAGCACCGTGAAGTCCTGGCTTTGAAATACAGCCAGAACTGGTCATACAAACAAATGGCTGAACATCTTGGTGTTTCAGTCCGAACGATTGAACAACGACTATTTCAAGCACGAAACATGTTGAGAAAAAGCTTGGCCATCATCGCACAATCTGGAACTTCCAAAGTAAATTCATGAGCTCTAATCGTCCAAAACTTGATCCGCTGACGCTGCAACGACTCATTGATGGTGAGTTGGATACCCAGCAAGTGCAAGAAGTGCTTTTGCAGGCTCAGGCTTCGCCCGAACAATGGAAGTCGATCGCAGTTGGTTTCATCGAGAACCAGGCTTGGCAAGGCACGTTCAATTCAAATTTTGCTGAAACTGATTCAGATCATGTTTCTGATAACACACCAGAACCTGTGGCTTCTGCTGCAGCTGACAGAAACTCGCTGCGAAAATCTTCGATCGGCTGGCTGGCAATTGCAGCGAGTCTGTTGGCAGCGGCTTCGATTGGCTATATGACCAGTCAGGCTCAGAATCAAAACGTGCCCGGCAATTCAATCGCTGAAAACAAGTCCAACGACTCGCCTGTTAAACCAAAATTGACCACGGCTGCGCTGACATCGGATTTGACGCCTGACTTTCATATTGAAGTGCCGCGGGCGCCTGGCTTCGATGGGCTTGGAGCCCGAAACCAGGTTCCCATTTATCGCGTAACCAACGCTGATCAATTGAGGCAACTGCGAGCTCAACGTGAGATCGAATCCGAATTTCCTCGCCGAATCATGGAACAATTATCCGATTCGGGTTACCAAATCGAACAAGAGATCGAGTTTGTTTCAGGTCAAGTCGATGACCAATCGTTCATCGTTCCCTTAAGAACAATTCGTTTAATTCCCGGGCAATAAACACCCGAATTTCATTTTCTTTACTTTTTTTAACGTACCAGTTTTATGAATATTAAAAAACAAAACTTTTTGTATTGCTCGGTCGTTGCCTTGAGCATGTTCTGTTTCACATCAATGTCGACTCTGGCTCAGGATAGCGTTGATGATCCGATAAAAATTATCAATCGCGATGGCGAGTCGGTTGATTCAGCTGAGCTCGGTCAAGGTAAACCGATCGAGGCTACCAAACCTGCCGCGGGCTTGCGCGGGCTTCGTCTGGGAGGTTTGGGCGCTGGTGCCATGATCCGAAACAATAATGGGAAAATTACGATCATCGACAGCGACGGTGAGAAACAGGAAATCGACATTCAGGGTGCGCGGAGCGTCAGCATGAGCCACAGTTCGAGAACCGTTGTCGTTGATGGTGAGAGAAAGCAGGAAGTGGTTGGCAAAGCGGTCGTTGTCGATGCCGATGGCGTGCGTCACGAATATAACCTTGCACCCGAAGCCGGAACCGATGGGGCAATGCCTGGATTTTCGGGTACCGTTCGAGCCGGCAGCGCGAGCAATGAGTTCATGATTGGAGTCAACTGCAGAACTGTCAGCGGGTTGTTGGCTGCCCAACTGCAGCTTGAGCCCAACACTGGATTGGTAGTTCAATCAGTCAGCAAAGGTTCTCCTGCGGCGCAAGCTGGAATTCAGAAACATGATATTTTGATGTTTGCCGAAGACCACGGGCTTTCCAAAATTTCTGACCTCAATGAAGTTGTCAACAAAGCCGGCAAGGAAGATACCAAAGTTTCACTGACAGTCATTCGTGGCGGTAAAGAAATTGGTGTCGATGTCGGAGTCGTGGAACGTCCGGCACGACTACGCGATCCGATCGCCGGTTTTCCGGGACTGCCAGGACTGGACTTTGAATTTCGACAAGTCCTTCCCGGATCCATCATCGATCTACCTGCCCGAGCAGAGTTGGACATGATTCCGCGAATGCGGGGATTGGATGAAGAGATGCAGGGCCAGCTTGATCGGATGCGTGAACAAATGGATCAACTTCAGGATCAAATGCAACGGCAGCTTGAGGTGAAGTAGCCAATACGCTCTGTCGTCAGCTCTGCACTGCGATCGCGTCTAAGACTTAGACAATCCTGGCATCTTCATCGAAGGTGGGCTGCCAAAGCGCCCGCCCGATGAAGAATGGGCCCATCCTGTCGATGAATTCGGATGTCTGGCGGGTGCGCCGCATGTGCTGAACCAAAGCCGAGAGAGGGAAAAGTTCCTTGCCCAACAGCCCGACGATAAAGTCATTATCGTCTTTGTTCAAACCGTGGCAGGCCAAGCGAATGTCAGTTGCAAAACCAGCTTTTCCATAAGCCCGGCCAATGCCACCATGTTCGCTGAGCATCTTCTTTTGCTCTTCGCGCGACTCGCGCTCAAAGGCACCGCTTCGCTTGACCGGATAGAAGACGGCCCAGGGAGTTGATGGGTCACATACGCGGCGTGCAGAACGCTTAATCAAAACGTCTTCCAGATCCGATTCATAACCGATCGTGTAGGTTCGACCTATCATGGTGAACTCTTCTCGAAATTCCATCGCTGAAAGCTCACTCGCGTTGAGAATCGGATGAATCTGGTCAACGATATATCCAGGGTCCTCGCAGTAGATCATGATACCGATTCCCTTGGCATCACCTAGCTCCTGATAAATCACCGCTTGGGCGGAGATCTTTTCAAACTGCTGCGTTAGAAATCCTGGATCTGCATTGCGAAACGCCATGAACTGCATAAAAAGCCTGCGGTCCAATGAAATGGGCCCATCGGGACCACGCCCTTTTTCGCTGAGGTTGATGTTGCCATCGGTTTCGGTTGACTCGGGTCGCTGGGGAGCTGTGGGACGCTCTGACATCTAGTTTCCTGACGACTTCTGGTTTGGGATTGCGCAAATTGGCTTGGCTCGATTCTACCGCAGAAGCCACACTCAGCAATCGGCTGATGAACTTTCGTCCGCGGCCTGCAAATTTGAGCGCGTCTAATCTCAATTATTGGTCAGCAGAAAGACTTGGCTCCAGCTCCAGATACTTGGCCAAAAACGCCCACTGGTCGGCGACTTCTTCAATGATCTTGGCAGTCGGTTTGCCCGCGCCGTGGCCGGCCTTGGATTCGATTCGGATCAGAACCGGATTTGGACCGACGTGCGCTTCCTGGAGTCGCGCGGCAAATTTGAAACTGTGTCCTGGGACAACCCGATCATCAGTATCGGCCGTGGTAATCATCGTGGGCGGATACTCGGTACCATTAACGAGATTGTGATAGGGCGAATAAGCGAATAAAGCCTTGAACTCTTCTTCGTTCGTTTCGGCACAGCCAAAATCATCAACCCAAAATCGGCCGGCGGTAAATTTGTGAAACCGAAGCATGTCCATTACTCCGACTGCCGGGAGACAAGCTCCAAACAAATCCGGACGCTGTGTCATGCAAGCTCCGACGAGCAAACCTCCGTTGCTTCCTCCCTGAATTCCCAAATTAGTTGGCGAAGTGTACTTGTTCTCGATCAAGTACTCTGCCGCTGCGATGAAATCATCGAACACATTCTGTTTATTGGTTTTGGTGCCCGCCTTATGCCAGTCTTTGCCATATTCGCCACCGCCGCGGAGGTTGGCCAAAACAAACACGCCGCCCATTTCCATCCACTGTAGTCGGCTAATCGAAAACCCGGGAGTCAGAGAAATATTGAAGCCGCCGTAACCATACAACAACGTCGGATTCTTCCCGTTGAGCTCAAGCCCTTTTTTATGCGCGATAAACATCGGGACTTGGGTGCCGTCTTTGCTTTTGAAGAACACCTGCTTAACTTCGAAGTCCTCAGGTTCAAAATCGACCTTGGCCGTTCGAATCAAACTGCTTTGGCCAGTCTCAAGATCGTAGCGATAAACACTAGGCGGCAGATTAAAACTGGAAAAGCGATAAAACGTTTCTTTATGTTCTCGCTTACCACCAAATCCGCTGGCCGATCCGATGCCCGGGAACTCGACTTCCCGAACGAATTGACCTTCAAGATCAAAAATCTTCACTTGTGTTTTAGCGTCTTTGAGATATTCCAGGACCAGCCAGTCGCCAACTATACCGGCGCTTTCCATCGCCTCTTCTGACTCGGGAACGATGACTTGCCAATTTTCTTTGGCAGGCTGATCGACATCGATAACAAGAATGCACTTCTTGGGTGCGTCGAGGTCGGATTTGAAGTAGAACTTGCTACCTTGGTTGCCGATGAAGCTATATTCATTATCGAAATTCTCGATCAAGACATTCAGTTCGTCTGCGACATCTCCCTCTTCGAGCGACCGATACAGAACACGATACCGATCGTCGGTTCCCTGCCAGACCGTGACGACAAGGTACTTTCCATCTTCAGTTACTGATGTCGAAAAACCGAACTTTGGGTTCTCTGGATTGGCATGAACCATGGTGTCGTCGGCTTGCGCGTCACCGAGTTTGTGATAGAAAATTTTCTGGCCAAGGTTGAGCCCTTGAAATTTCTCTTCTGATTTCGGCTCATCGTAACGACTGTAATAAAGTCCTTGCGAGTCAGCTGTCCAGGATATGCCTCCGAACTTGAGCCAATTGAGCTCGTCTGGAAGATTCTCGCCCGTCTCCACATCAAGAATTTTCCAGGTCCGCCAATCCGATCCGGCTTTCTGGATTCCATAAGCCATGTATTTTCCGTCAGAACTAAACTCCAGTCCCCCCATCGCATCGGTGCCGTCATCGGACCAGGTATTGGGATCGACCAGCACAACTGCTTCGCCATCGAGGCTGTCGAGTTTGTAAAGCACGCTTTGGTTTTGCAGCCCGTCGTTCTTGTAATAGAAGTACCGATCTCCACGCTTGAAAGGGACGCCGTACTTCTCATAGTCCCAGAGCTCGGTCAGCCGGGATTCAATCTGTTTTCGATAAGGCAGATTTTCAATCAATTCAAAAGTGACTTTGTTCTGCTTTTCTACCCAACTGGAAACCTCGTCTGACTCACGGACGTCATCCTCAAGCCAGCGAAACGGGTCCTCGACTTTGACGCCGAAAAAATCGTCCACATCCGGGCCACGCAACGTTTCAGGGTACTTCATCTGTTTGCTGGCCAATTCTTGTGAAAATGTAAGTAAAGCGCCCAAGGAAAGAACGAGGGCGACTGAAACCACTGGGGCAAATAAATTTTCGAACCTTTGCATTGATTCAAATCCCGTGAGAGTTTTTAGATGTTTGAGATGCTACTTGGTGACTAGAGACTCGGCGATAGTTTAACGCTTTTTAGGATTGAGAGTCACAGGTGGTAGGGGCCACCTTTGGGGGAACTTAAAAAAAAAATTTTATGGCCCTAAACACGTGATTTAACGGGGTTTAGGGCCTTCTGGGGAAAGCTTTTCTCCCCCTTAGTGGAAGGCTATTTTGTTAGTTAGGTAGGCAATAGTTGCATCGCTTATTTGAGACTAAGTGCTGCACAAACCGTCCCCCAGGACTTTTCATTTCTCTGGGGTACTAACAAAAATTTGTTTTATTCAATTGATGGGAAGATCATGAATGTACCTAGCTTGAGGAGTATCGATCGCTACTCTTCTGAGCCACTTGTCAGTAACCAATCTGAACAAGTCGAACCAGTCGACGAAGCCGCCTTATCGGTGGTTCGCCGACTACGCCAAGCCTACGACGCTGCGTTTGCGTGCGGACGTGATGCTTGGGATTTTTCTGTTGAGCTTTCGCAAATGCAGAAGATCGGCGTTGAAACACATGTCTTACGGACACTGATATGTAAAGGTTGGATCGTTCACCGGAAGGAAACAACTCCAACGGATCAAAATCAACGCACATTTGAGCAAGTTGATGGTTTGGCGCTTTCGGAACAATCCTGTTTCATAATCTCGAAGCAAGGCTACGAAATTGCTAATTCACATGAGATGAAGCAACCTGAAACTGTAGAAACGAACTCGATGTCTTCACATCACAGTAAACCGCTCAGCCAGACTGTTGAAAATGAAGTCGATACCAGCCAGCTTGGAGCTTCAAGCCGACCTCATCAACCGCTCAAGCCAGTTTGGGACCGTGAGCGGCGAGAACTTCGATTGGGAAAAATTGTAGTCAAACGCTTTAAGTGGCCAGCCGAAAATCAGGAATTGGTCCTTGACGCTTTTGAAGACCAGGGATGGCCACCGCGAATCTCTAATCCGCTGGCCGCTCATCCAAGTATCTGTCCAAAACGAAGACTACATGACACATTGAAGTGTCTAAATCGAAAGCAAGTCAATGAACTGGTCAAATTTCGAGGTGATGGGACTGGCCTTGGCGTTCTGTTGGAAATAAGACTCGCCCAATAACTACTATGAAATCGAAAGCCTGCGATTAAATAAAACGCTTTCCAAATACTAACCAGCTATCTGCCTATCCATCCTTGGCAGTTCAAAGCTGGATTTTTCTTTCAATGGGATCGAGCGATTGAGCTCTCCCTCCGCCTGACACAAATAAGTCCAAATCTTGGTGTTGGTATGGTATCAGCTCAGACTTAGCAGTCGGTTGCCAGCAAAAATGACTAGCTCTCTAAGCTGGCATTATCACTTTTGAAGCTTTTGTTTGCCGCCAGTTGCGGAAATTCTCACACATTGTCGCCGTTGGAATTAGAAGTTTTCTAACAATAAAAAAATTTGAGGGAAGTTTGCTGTTTGTAGTTTTTGTAATGGATATTGGGGTCCGATGGGTCCGATCTGACGTTTTAGGATTAGTTTTGAATTACCCACATGGCGATGGAGCCCATCATGCGTTTCCACTTTTCTCTTTTAACAGCGGCGTTTTTCGCCACATCTGCTTTTGTCCCGCACCTAGCCATTGGCCAGAGCGACTTCATCGGGCAAAATCAAACTGTCAATCGAGTCATTAAGCTACGATCATCTGAGCTGGCTCAAAAAGCCGCCCAAGACATCGCGAACACCACATCGCGACTCGAAAATTCAGCTCGCAAGACGATCATCAATCCGGCTCAGGTAAAGTTCGAAGACATCAAGAGTGTTCCGGCCGAACTGCAAGCCCCAGCTCAACCTCAACCTCGAGTTGCTCAGCAGCTGAGTGAATTTGTTTCTCCGCCGGTCCCGACTGGTATGAAACCAGGCACTTCAATGCCGCGGGTTTCGGATTCGTGGAACCAAATGCCACAACAGAATACCATCTCCAACAATGGTCCTTTGACACCTCAAACCTTTGTCGAGGCCGACAAGGGAACAACGGTTGAAGCTGCAAACAATATTCAAACCAAAATCCAGACTCCAAAGTTCGTCAACGTCAACCAACCGGCGCAGATGAACGTAACATTGAACAACACAGGCACGACTCCCGTTGCAGACGTTACGCTTGTGGCGACATTGCCGGAGCACGTCAAGCTTACCGACTCTTCCCCCAAGCCAACCAGTAACGATGGACAAATGTACCGATTCTCGATTCCTCAAATCGGGAGTCGGAGCACCAGGCAAGTCGAAATGACTTTGGTACCGACCGAGAAACAAGCAATCGACATTGCCACTGTTGTTCATGTCGAAAGCGCTTCGCGAACTTCTATTGCGGTTCGCCAACCCAACATCTCTCTGTCGCTTAGCGGTCCTACGCAAGCTAATATTGGACAGAAAGTAGTACACGAGTTGGTGGTGACAAACATCGGTGATGGCGTTGCAACTGACGTTCGCGTGGACACTGCTCTTCCAAACAATCTGAAAATGGTTAAACAGTCCAGTGGTCCGTATATTCGTTCGATCGCACCTGGCCAGACAGCCAAAATCATGTTCGAATCCGTCGCTCAAACCGCTGGTTCTACTGAGCTCAAGGCGGCTGCCGAAGCCGTTGGCTGCCAGCCCAAGAACACGAATCTTGCGTTCGCTGTTTACCAGCCGGAATTGCAAGTAACCGCAACTGGTCCAAAACTGAATTTTGTTGATCGTGATGGAATTTACACGATCAACATTGAAAACACTGGTGTTGTTGATGTTACCGATGCACGAATCTCGCTTCGAGTTCCTGAAGGAATGAAAGTCAACACAATCAGTCGAAAAGCCGGTGTCGATTCGGATGAGGGAGTTTTGACCTGGACCTTCGATCGAATCGCTTCCAGAAGTGCTGAGCAGATTCAGCTTAAAGCAACAGCACTTAAAGAAGGATCGCAGAACTGCGGTATTCTCGTCTCCAGCAATGAGACTCAAGACAAGGAAATTTCACTGCTAACTCAAGTCGTTACTCGTGCTGACTTGAGCGTTCAGATCGCAAACTTGACTGGTCCAGTTCAAATCGGTGCCAAAGCCGAATTCCTTGTTACTGTTGAGAACAAAGGAAGCCGTCAGGCCAGCGACATTGGAATTGAAATTGCGTTGCCCGAGTCTCTGATGCCAGTCAAAGACGGCAATGTGGTCCAGAATACCAGCTCAATTATGTTTGAAGAACCACTTGTAGGTGCGGGCCAAAAAGCCACGTTCAAATTTACTGCTGTTGGTGTAACCGGCGGAGAGCACGTCGTTCGAAGTGTTCTTAAAGCCGATGGGTCTGAGCGAAAAGTTATCGCCGAAGACACCATTTATGTGTACGAAATTGATCAGACACGTGTCAGCGAGTCGACCAGCCCAGTGGTTCCTCGCTAAACGTTTTGTTGGTGACAGCATCGTAATTCGGATATCCAAAGCCGCGTTCATCACTGGACGCGGCTTTTTTTAAGCTCTGGACTAAGGTTGTGTATCGGTCGGTGGCTCAAACTGACCCCGGCGATAGCTTAGCAACTCAATTGATGGACCCTTTGCTGTGCTCGCAAAGCGTTACCAACCCCTTCATTGAACGGATCTCTATTGACCCTTACATGAGAAACAGGTATCCAACAGCGATAGAAGGAGTTCCGAAATGGCCGACACAACTGACTCAAAACCTGGTATCTCGGATGCCGAGTGGTGCGTTATGCACGAAATTTGGCAAAGCGAACCAATCACTTCTGGTGAGATCACGACTCGACTAAGTGAGACAACGCAATGGTCACCAGGGACGATTAAAACCCTGCTCCATCGGCTCGTTCAAAAGGGTGTCCTCGACTTTCGGCGAAAGGGTAATCGCTATCTCTACCGATCTAATCTGACTGAATCAGAGTGTATCGATAACGCGAGCGACCAGCTCCTGCATACCGTATTCAAAGGCCGGCCAGTTCCAATGCTGGCCTATCTAGTCAAGTCATCACGTATGAGCGGACGGGAAGTCGAAACGCTCCGCAGAATGCTGGATGAAATTCGTTTGGAACTGCCACCCGGTGGTCCCAACTGAAGACTAAAAATCCACCGTAAGCGATCAAGAGGAAACCGCAATTGGAAACCCGACAGGTAAGCGAGGGCAAAGTCAGTTGCCGCGTCGCCCTCGCTCACGCTTCGGGTTACCAAACAAACTATCCTGCACCTAAGTAATGGCTATTGGAAAACCGCTGCGATCAAGCCCAAGCTTGACAACGCGCCCAATCCCGTGGTGATGATTGCAATAAACTTGCCGGCACGCGATAACGAAAATCCACTGGGTGAACGTTTGCCGGAGTTAATGTCCCGAAGATCTCGATTGGCGCAACGCCAAACAAAAAACCCAGCGACCATTCCAACCAATGGCACCCACGCAAATACCAGCGCGATCAGACTCCAAACCAGTGTCGTACGACTTTGGTTAGCCTTAATCCAGTTGGCAACCCGCTTGGCGCGATGCTCCGGTTCTGCAACGTCAGGAATGTAAAGGACCTCCGAACTGCCTGTGTTCTCACTTCTGGATGATGTATTGGATGTATTGACTACGGGCGAGCTGAAATAGATCGATTCGGAGATTGGTTCAGCGTCGACCAATTCGTCTTCATCATATCCAATCGGAATGAGCGCTTCGGGTAATGACTCAGTGGAAGATTCAAATGTGGAATCTATCCTGATCGCAACTGCCGTATTGGGAACTGCTGGTTGATCAGCGACGCCGTCGGCTAAAGTCTGGCCTTCTTCAATCTGGCGAATCGCCTCCAACAGCATCGTTACTGAAGTAAAACGATCTTCCGGATCTTTGGCGACCATTTTTTTAAACAACTGGTTGATCGCTGCGGTGTCTGGGCTATCGATTTCGATATCTGGAATCGGTTCATCACGATGGGCCAAAATGGTTTTAACCACTGTTTCTCGTGAGTAGGGTCCTTTGCCAGTTAGCAATCGAAAAAAAGTACAACCCAACGAATAGATATCAGAGCGAGCGTCGGCTTGCCGCGTGTCTTCGGCTTGTTCGGGCGACATGTACTCGACAGTCCCCATCACCTGGCCCGTCGTCGTCAAGTTCGCTGAAACCGATGAATCAAATAGACTACCCCCGATCGTTCCTCCAATCCGAGCCAGACCCATGTCCAGAATCTTGATCCTGCCTTCGTCATCAAGTAGCAAATTGGAGGGTTTGATATCGCGGTGAACGATGTTCATGGCATGCGCATATTCCAGTCCGCTGGCCGCTTGAGAGATGTAGTCAAGTGCCAAAGTCGTCGGAACGGGGCCCATGAGAGAAAGCACTTCTGCCAGATCATGTCCCTTAACGTATTCCATCACCAAATAGTGAAAGCCCATATGCTCACCAGCATCGTAGGCGTGAACAATGTTGGGATGTGTCAGCTGACCAGCTACTTTGACTTCCTGGTAAAATCTGGCGACGGCATCCTTGGATTCCAAAACTGTTACCGGAAGCACCTTGATCGCAACTTGGCGATCCATGCGGCGATGCTTGGCCAGCAGAACGGTCCCCATCCCACCCTGGCCGAGCTTGTCGAGGACAACATAGTCGCCAAAATGAATTTCGCTGGCTTCGCCCGCGTTAAACTTGTCGCACTGAAACTGGGTGATGTGGCCGTCTTTAACCAACCGCATCAACAACGCTTCAGCTCCAGTTTCGATTTCTTGAGAGTACTTCGTGACATGACCGGAGGAAAGCAATCCAGCTGCCGTCAATTCGTGAAGCACTTTCTGTGCAGATTCCGCCATGGTTGGCTCAATGAAAGAAATTTATTGCCGCTTGGCCAAGCCCTAACTCGGGAAATCTCACCTAAGCTTAACTATACTTTAATCAATCTCGCAAAAACTGACAAAGCAAAGAAACATAAACCAGCATTTTTCAGTGCTTTTGCCCCTGCAGCTTGTCATCAAATACAGCAACTGGATAGCAAACGCCATTCTCGGTGTCAGTTTTGCTATAACAAGTACATTAACTGACTACTAATCTACTGCGGAGCTTAACCAATGTACGCCGCTGGCCCCACTCATAATCCGGACCAAACATCAGCGTTCCAGCCAACAAGATTTTTCATTGGCTCGATTTGTCAATTTGTATGCTACAGCGCAATCCTGTTTTGCTGTATATCAATAGTGGGTTGCGGCCCAAGACTTGCGGTATCTCGCGATGTTGAACTTAAAGGTGGCGAGATCAAATCGATTATCATTGATGCGATCAAATCTGAGCAGACGATCAATGTTGAAGCTACCGCTGAGCAACCGTTTCACCTCCATGTCTACCTGGCGGAAAACGAAGCAGCACTCGACTCCGAATTGGATCGAAAGGTTGAACCAACAATGGCGTTAGCGGGATCGACTGATCAAACAACTCACAAACTCTCCGCAAGCGTTCCTGGTGGGAAAGAAGCCCGCGTTCGTTTGCAATCAGCCACTGGACAAGAATTCTCGGTTCAACTGAAAATTTCAAACTAGATTTTCACCCAAAACTGTCACAGTCGCCTTTGGCTCCGAGGCTGTTTAAATGGTAACCCGACGCGTTAGCGAGGAGCCTCACTGGTTGATGCATGCGGGGCAATGGGCGGTCATTAGGCGCCAACTCGGCCGCGAGCCTTTGTTTTAGAGTTTAGTGACGATATGCGATTAATCCTCTGCCTACTTGCGCTCCAGCTTGTTGTCGCTTTCTCTGGACCGCCAACTCAATCCCAAACTTACACTCAAACCACTGGTGCCAACTGGCTATCAGCACTATCTGATGACACTGCGCTGCAAACTCTCCATATTCCTGGCACCCATAACTCAGCGGCCCACCACGAACTTATACTCGGGACCGCCAAGTGCCAAAGCCTTTCGATCGAACAACAACTCCAAGCGGGCGTCCGCTTCTTCGACATTCGTTGCCGTCACCAAAACGACGGCTTCGAGCTATATCATGGTGTGGTGGACCAAAAACAAACCTTCGGCGAGCTTCAGCGAACCCTCACAGATTTTTTGAAAATCAACACCCGCGAATTGATCCTGATCTCCATTCAGGAAACGTCTCAACCTCTAAACAACACCCGCTCATTTTCTGAGACTTTTCTACACTATCAAAAGCTGGCACCCGAACTCTGGTCAACCGTATCTACCGTCCCAACGCTTGACCAAGTACGCGGTAAAGCAGTCTTGGTCAGGCGTTTCAGTTCTCCCAAAGCCCTTGGTATCCCGGCCACCAATTGGAAAAGTGGTAATGTGCACCGCACAAAACTACTGCTAATTCAAGACGACTTCAAAGTTCGAAAACTGGAAACCAAATGGGCTCGCATCGAAGAACTTTGGAAACAGCAACCGCAGCATTCTGAGCTACTAGCTTTGAATTTTACCAGCGGCTATCGCCCTGGCGTCTTGGGCGTTCCCAACATTACCGCCGTGAGTAACCGCATCAACCCCCGCCTGCAAACCAAGCTGAATTCGAACACCGCTCCACCTCCGGGCATTCTGGTCATCGACCATCTCACCGAGGAACTTGCCACCGCCATCTATCAGCTGAATCTCGAAACCCCAAAGCCTACACCGGGTAAGCAAGTCGAAGAATCCAAATAAAGCTCGACTTATACATCCAAGTCGCG
Organism: uncultured Pirellulaceae bacterium; assembly: GCA_964433035.1. Classification (GTDB taxonomy): domain Bacteria; phylum Planctomycetota; class Planctomycetia; order Pirellulales; family Pirellulaceae; genus Mariniblastus. Next base: position 19,749 of record CAYSQZ010000019.1, read on the forward strand.
AATATCGAGAGCGTGCTTTTCAATGAAATCACGTCGCGGTTCGACTTTGTCACCCATCAGGATACGGAACATATTGTCGGCTTCGGCAGCGTTGTCCATTTTGACTTTGATGAGCGTGCGGTTGTCTGGATCCAAAGTCGTTTCTCGAAGCTCTTCGGCGTTCATCTCGCCGAGACCTTTAAAGCGAGTAACATGCATGCCTTTTTCGCCTGCCGCCCTGACGGCGGTAACCAAGCCGCGTAAATTTTCGATACCAGTTTCGGTCTCGCCTCGTTTAAGCGTATACCTTGGCGCTTCCATGCCGGTTCGCTCTTTGGACATTAGAGCCTCGATGTCAAAACCAAACTTGTCAAGCTCTTTAAGTCCAGCGTTAATCGTTTTGACCTCGTGAAAGTCATTGATGCGAACTTTATCCTGATCTTCCTGCTGGGCCGAACCATTAGAACCTGCTTTGGTTTCCTGAGTGACATCCGTCTGAGCGTCTGTTTCAACGGTCAGCTCTTTACCAGCCTTCTTCTCTTGTTCCTTGATGAACTCATCCATCTCTTTGCGATTAACGAACCAATGAGTCTGGTTGCCGATCGAAAGATGAAACACCGGTAACTGATTCGTTTCCAAATTGATTCGATTAGCATGAGTGCGAAGATTGATTCCACGCCGTTCAAGCGCCAAGATAGCATCTTCCATACTCGCGAGTGTTGTACACAGCTTTCGCATATCGTCGCCATCGACAGTTAGACCATCCTCTGACGCAAACGAGCTGTCGGCCAAACCGCGATCCAACAATTGCCGGCGCATTTCTTCTTCGGACTGAACGTAGTAAGTCTTCTTTTTGTTCTTGACGCGGAATAATGGCGGGCAAGCCACATAGATATGTCCGGCTTCGATCAAGTGATACATCTGCCGGTAGAAGAAGCACAACAGCAGAGTACGAATATGAGAACCGTCAACATCAGCATCAGTCATGATGATGATTTTGTCGTACCGACGTTTACTAAGATCCTGATCTTCGCCGATTCCCACTCGCAAAGCGCTGATCATGCTTTGGACTTCTTCGTTGGCCAAAACTTTATCTTCGCGAGCTTTGTAGGCGTTGATGATCTTACCGCGAAGCGGCAGGATAGCCTGAAATTCCTTTAAACGTCCGCCTTCGGCTGAACCACCAGCCGAGTCACCTTCGACAAGATAGATTTCACACTTCTCGACGTCTTTGGAGAGACAATCGCGTAACTTACCTGGCAACCCGCCGCCTCCAAGAACCGACTTTCGCCGAACTTTGTCGCGAGCTGCTCGAGCGGCTTCACGGGCTTCGGCAGCCTGGATACCTTTACGAACAATGACTTTGGCTTCTTTAGGATTTTCCTCAAGGAACTTCTTGAAAAATTCACCGAATGCAGAAGTTACGATTCCTTCGACTTCGCTGTTGCCGAGTTTCGTTTTCGTCTGCCCCTCAAACTGTGGCTCAGGAACTTTCATCGAAATGATCGCTGTGAGACCTTCGCGAAAATCTTCACCGGTAACCGAGAGGTTCTTGGGAAACGAATTGTTCTTTTTGGCGTAACTGTTCAGCGATCTTGTTAACGCCGAACGGAAACCTGAAACATGAGTTCCACCCTCATGGGTATTAATATTATTGACGTAGGAGTAGACACTTTCTGAAATATCGGTCGTGTACTGAAATGCAATTTCGTACATCACGTCATCCGTCTCTCCAGTCATGTAGATCACATCTTTGTGGATCGGATCACTGGAACGATTAATATGTTCTACATATTCGATGATTCCTCGTTCGTAGAAGAATTCATCTTTGTCACCAGTTCGCGCGTCATTGAAAAAGATTCTCACACCGCTATTGAGAAACGCCAGTTCCTGAAGCCGTTTGTGAAGAATGTTGTATTCGTATTTGGTCGTCTGGAAAATTTGTCCGTCAGCCTTGAAGGTTGTTTTGGTTCCAACCTTGTCCGTTTTACCAACCTTGTTGACCGGACCCGTTGGAACACCTCGTTGGTATTCCTGTTGATGGATCTGTCCTTCCCGATGAACCTCGACTTCACACCACTCAGAAAGAAAGTTGACGACTGTTACGCCGACACCGTGCAAACCACCGGAAGTTTGATAAGCACCTTTTTCGAACTTTCCACCGAATTTCAAAAACGTCATCACGCCTTCGAGGGTCGTGATTTCGCGATCTTCCTGAGCCGTCAATTGCTCGTGAATATCGACTGGAATTCCCCGCCCATCATCGAGACACGTAATCGATCCATCGTTATTGATAGTGACGTGAATCGCCGAAGCGAATCCGGCCATTGCTTCGTCGATCGAGTTGTCCACGACTTCGTAAACCAAATGATGAAGGCCACGAAAAGTGGTATCACCGATGTACATACTGGGCCGTTCCCGAACGTGTTCAAGATCGGAAAGTCGTTGTAGATCATCGCCTTCGTAACTCTGTTTTGCTTTTTTAGCCATTACTTTTGTTTCAAAATAGGTTGCGGAAATCGCTTTATCATCTCCGGCGTATCTCTCATTAAAGAGAATTTGGAAATGTTTTAGCTACCGCTCATCGGTGTTAAATATTTTTAATTCACATTTCCAATTCGGAAACGTAAGTCTTTAATTTTGTTTTGAGGAAGTCGTTTTTGAATTTCGGTTAGTATCTTCTGCTTTTGAAATCCCATTTGCTGGTTGACTGCCGAACTGGCGACAAAGACTTCCAGTACGCCCCGGCTGACATTTCCAATTTTTGTTTTAGTCTGCCACTTGGGCCCTACCGTTTGATTCCAAATCTCTTCCATTTCGTTGGCCGACTCGGTTTGACCATAACCCTGGCGAGCCATCAATCGACCAAGGATATCCGCTGGCTTTTTGGGCCTGCGAAAATATCGCTGCCGACTCTTCACCAGATCTTGAGCCTGGTTGAAATCCAACTCGTCATATGAATGGTCGTCCATGTCTTACAAGCTCGATCCGTGTGACTAACGTCGATCTTTCGAAAGTGGCATGATCACATAGCCATAGTTGTCATCTGTTTCGCAGTAAGCAGCCGCTTCGGCATTTTCGACATCCAACGTAAATGTTTTATCCGGCTGAAGGACTTTCAAAAAATCAGCGACATAACGATGATCCAATGTGATCGTCAATTCGTCTTGATCAAAAGGGACTGGCATTTCAATTCGTGATTGACCAATTTCAGCCGTGCTGTTGCTTAAAACCAAAGAGCCTTTGTTGAAAGTGAAATCGATACCCCGGCTTTCTTCGCTAGCCACAATCGCCGCTTGGCGTAAAGCCGAATACATCGGTCCAACCGGGATATCAATTCGATTGGTTGATTCTCGTTTTGGCAAAACGTCTCGCCATTTGGGAAATCGACCTTCTACCAATCGTGTATAGAAGATTCCGTTGGCTTCTTTCATTACCAAGTCATTGGCTCGAGCCGAAATTTGAACCGGGACTTCACCATCGGGAAGTATCCGCTCCATCAATTGCATCGATCTTGAAGGCACAATAGTCGTAGCTGCTGCCTGTGGTTTGCCCACCTTCTTGAGGACACCCTGCATTTTGGCCAAACGCCGACCATCGGTGCCAACGGCCGTGATGGTTTTTTCTTCCATTTCCAACAACACACCGCCCAACGCATAACGGCTACTTTCGGAATCCGTAGCGAAAAGTGTTCGCTTGATCAGTTCTTTGAGAACGTTCGCGTTGATCTCGTAATAATCCTTGTCCTCGAAACCTGATACCTCTGGAAACTCATCCGGGTTTTGAGCCTGAAGTTCAAATCGACTATTGGCCCCGGTAATCAACGTCTTTTCCGGACTGGCATCGATCACAAGCAAATCATCACTCGACTCTCGCAAAATCATGCTCAATCGAGATACCGGAACAACGGCACTTCCTGGCGTTAAAATTTCCAAATCAGGTACCGTAAGCTTCACACCGACTTCTGTGTCGGTCGCTGTCAGTATCCCCTGGTCCTTTGTGACTTCGATTTTCACGTTCTGGAGAATCGTTTTAGGACTTCGAGCTGGAGCCACCGCAGCTGCGATTTGGAACACTCGAAAGAACGACTCTCGGTTGATTTTTATCTTCACGCTAAATCCTTTTTTCAGAGAGTTGTTTGAACTCGGCTGATTTGCTTTTAAATAATCTAAGTTCTTTTTCAGTATTAACAGTAAACCGGGCTTAAAACTGTCACTAACTTCTGATCGAAGCGTTTAAGTGACGATTTAACATTGGTTTAAGTCACGACTACCAATGTGGATAATCTGTTATTTGGTTGTTGGTTAACTGTTGCTGTCTTGTTGTCTAAATTGTTTGAAGTGGGTCAATTTGGTTTTGATGTCAATAAAGGTTCAGTAGCTAACCAGTAGCAACATTTTTTGAACATGTTTTCAAACGAAGTTTATTTGGCTGGCAAACTGCTCAGCGAGTTTTTGTTTTAGTTTCTTAATGGTTGTTTTAAGTGAATTTGGATCTTGATCTGGATTCGAGTTATTGATGATCGTTTCGATCTTTCTAAATGCGTGCATGATCGTTGAGTGATCTCGATTGCCGAAATAGGAACCAATTTTCAAGAAGCTGGTACCAAGCAAAATTCGGTTGAGATAAATCGCTACACCACGAGCAAGGACGATTGTTTGCTTGCGAGAATTGCTTTTCAATTCACTCGGTTTTAAATGAAATTCAGCCGCTACCAGTTTGATGATCAATTTTGCAAGCTGGTCAATTTCGACATCAGATTTTTTGAACAGTTGAGTTAGCTTGGCGGCGTCGATGGGTTGGTCGGGGTTATGTTGATCATTGGCTTTTAAAGTGATTTTGGCTTGTGCAAAAAAGTGGTCGAGTTTTGGCACCGTAACGTCTAGTAAGTCGACCAATAACTGGATCGCATTTTCGGTCAGGTTCAACTTGTTGATCCTAGCCAAATCACGAATGATCTCTTGTCTGGCTGCTGGGCCAGGCGGGTTAACTGGCAAACATAAACCGCCTAATAACCGGGAAACCAATGGGCTCTGTAAGGCATTGCATTCCTGAGGCGAGACGTTCATTGTGACAACAATAGGTCGGTTTTTAGCGTGCATTCTGTCCAGAACCAGCGTCAACTCAGCTTGCGCAGCTGGTTTGGAAGCCAACCGATGGACGTCATCGATAACTAAACCAGAGCTTTGGATCATGCGTTGCCGTAGATCTTCTACGGAGTTTGTTTCGATGGCTGATCTGTACCTTCGGTCGAAATCCAAAGCCGTCATTGAGAGTGGTTTTGCGACTGATGACCCTGGTTGTTGATCCGACAATTCGGAAATCAATGTCATTGCCAACCAGGTCTTTCCAGTGCCAGAGGGACCAAACAGAACCAGTGGCCATTGCAGAACTGATTTGGCGAGTGAGTTATCCGCTGGAATCTGGATGGTATCAGTATCTAAACCATCAGATTGAATGTTTTGGCAGATTGAGACCAGGAACTTCAGCATCTCATTTTTTTCGTCGCCAACAAAGCGCGCAAGCCCATTGGGGCGACCTTGAGAGACCACTTGATCGCCGCTGAAATTGGTACTCCTTAGATGGCGAAAGGGTACCGAGAAAACTTGACCAATGGTCGCCCGAGACATGCGGTGAGATACCGAAAAAAAAAGGATAAAACGCCAGTATCGGCGTCCCATGATTGTACCATTTTTTGACCTCACCAACACCAGCATAAAGCGATTTTGGAGATCATTTTGAGCCACGAAAAACCGATATAATATCGACTATTCGGCTGATGGATTGAGTGACTTGTTCAGGAGTCGTCGAAACGCCCAAACTAATGCGAATTGAACCTTCGATTACTTCCTTTTCAAGCTTCATTGCCAGCAGGACCGGAGAAAGTTCACTGGAACCGCTGGCACATGCTGAGCCGGTCGAAATAGCCAAACCAGCCATGTCAGCGGCTAAAAGAAACGATTGACGATCGATACCCGGGAAAGAAATGTTGAGCGTGTGGGGTACCCGATCCGCATGACCGCCGTTGATTACTAAATCACTAAACTTTTCCAACAGACTATTTTGAAGTTGGTCACGGAGCTTAGCTAAGTGAATCTGCCGCTGATCCGGTGCTTCGAAATACAGCTCCAGGGCACGGTGCATCCCGGCGACCAAGGACACGTCTTCGGTTCCTGGTCGAATTGCCGATTGCTGAAATCCACCAAAGAGGATGGGCTGTGGCGTAACACCGTTTCGCACCAACAGTGCTCCAATACCTCGTGGCCCACCAAACTTGTGAGCGGTAAAGGACATCGCATCAACGTCGAGCTGCCGAAAATTGACTGGAATTTTGGCGACTGCTTGAACGGCATCGGTATGAATCAAGACACCACGGGAACGACAGATTTGTGCAGCGGCTTGAACTGGCTCGATAACACCAGTTTCGTTATTGGCAAGCATGATTGAAACGAGCTGGGCCGGATGCTGGAGCATTGTTTCCAAAGCGTTCAAATCGCAAACGCAATTGTTATCCACTGGGATCTTCTCGACTTCGTATCCTAAGCGAACCAATTGCTCCGCTGCCCCGAAAACAGATGGATGTTCGACAGCAGAAATTAAGACGCGTTTGGATTTCGCCTCAGCGTGCTGGTCAATCGAATCGCGAGAAACAAGCCCCAACAACGCAAGGTTATTACTTTCGGTACCACCACTGGTAAAGATCAATTGATCGGTTCGCATGCCGTCACACTGAGCGCCAAGCATTCTGGCAATCGAAGTACGATAGTCTTCGATTTTTCGACGAGCCGTTTGGCCAAGTCGGTGTTGGCTGGCTGGATTGACGAACTGCTGCGCATGCGAGTCAGAGATCACCTGTGCGACTTCAGGCAAAATCGGCGAAGTCGAATTGTGATCGAGATAGATAAAGTCGCTCACTTGAGAGCCTCGTCAGGCAGAGTTTGAGCGCCGGCGGAGTTCTGAGATGCGGAATCATCATTCGGAGAAGATTCAATCTGGCTTTCTATAGATTCAAGTTTCTCAGCAGCTTTTGAGTTAGGATCATGTTGGATCGACTTCTCAAGTCGTTGGGCAGCTCGCTCTAGTAGCCCCAGTTCAATATCCAGCGTCCCCAGTTCGAGATAGACATCAGACAGGACCGCTTTCAACTCACGGCCAAGGGGTACGGGATCGTCTTTGGAAACGTTTATCGCAACCCGCATTACATCGGCAATTTTGAGATACATTTCATCGCGAGCCAATTCAGCAACCTCAGGCCAGAAGACTTTGGCACACTTGGGATAATCAGTGTTCCAGGTATCCCAGTAGTTGTTTCCATCGTCATCAAGCTTTTCGAGATAGCCAGTCAGGAATCGAGCATCGCACTGGTGGGGAATCTCAGATGAGCCAAGCTCAGAGACTAAATGCCACCGTTTCTTTTTCAGAATCACAGATCGAATTAACCGATCAGCTGTCAAGGATTTCTCAAGATCAGAGGTTTGGTCCCTGTACACCTTGTTCCTGACAACCCAGCCCGTTAGAGGCATCTGGTTATAAGAGAACGATCTGCGGGAAAAATCATCCGGCGAAAACTCAACACCATTTATCTGGCCCATGCCCAGCAGGATCAGACATAACACGGGAAGAATCAATACCAACGCCAAACCAGCCGGCAAGAGAACCATCCGTGTTCTGTTGGGTTTGTCTTGATCTGAATTCTGAACATTCATGAGCTAACGATAACGTATCTGTTGGATCGATTGACTGGTGTAAGTAGTATCATAGCCAAAACAGCGTAAATTCGGTTTTGATAAGCGAAATGCCTAGGGTAAAAGACATTAAAATAACGGGCAAAAAAAGACTTGTCTCACCGTTAATTGCTTTCAATAATCCTGATCAGATTTGATGCTTCTTTGTGCTGTTGGGAAATTGTTTTGCCGATATCATTTTGAGTCAAAGCAACCGGGATTTGGTACCCTAGCCAGATTTTCAGTTCCAATTCAGAGCATAGAATTTGATCGATCCATTGTAATTGTTGAAGTGCCAATTGTGACTCAACCAGACCAACAATTTGAAACCTTGTCAGACTCTGACAACGCCATGGACGACCAGCCAAAATGGCCAGCCGATCCAAAGTCGCGAATGCGGCGACTGGAGGCCGTTTTGTTCTTGTCTCGCGTGCCAATGCCGACGCGTAAAATTAGCGAGATGGCTGAACTTGAAGATGGCACGCAGGCCCGGACCATGATCAAGCAGCTCAATCAGCACTATGACGAGATTGGACGAGCCTTCCACGTTAAGCGGGTTGCTGGCGGGTACCAGATGCTTACGCGGCCTCAATTTTCCAAATGGATATTGAAGCTCGATCATGTCCATCGTTCCAAGCGGCTTTCCAACCCGGCCCTGGAAACACTGACGGTCGTCGCCTACCGGCAGCCAATTATTAAAGCCGAAATTGAGTCGATCCGAGGGGTCAGCTGCGGTGAAATGCTCCGGCAGCTTTTGGAAAAAGGACTGATCAAAATCGCTGGTCGCAGCGAAAAGCTGGGCCGACCGTTTCTGTACACGACCACAAAGGACTTTTTGACCAGATTTGGGTTCAACAACTTGAACGATTTGCCCCGATCCAAACAACTTTCGGGAAGAGGGTTGCCTCAATGGGCTACTTCTGATGAAAATCGTGACCCAACAGTAAACGACTCAGAATCAACATCAGGCCAGCCACAAGAGACCAATTTGAATCGTGAGTCAGAAGACTCACCGTCAAAGGAGGAAGAAGAATGAGTTTGCTAGTCGATTCAACAGATTCAATTTTAGTACATCCTGAACAAGACACCATGAACACTAGCACGATCGTATCAAGTGACAACGGACTAGTCGATCACGACGAAATCGATTGGTGCATTCCTGGCGCCGTTTTTGCCAGCGATGAGCTCGAAGAAGATGAGTATGAAGAGGAAGACGAAGAAGGCGAAGAAGAAGAGGACGACGAGTATGAATACGAGTACGAAGATGAAGAAGGCGTAGAAGAGAACGACGAAGAATACGAAGACGAAGAAGAAGGCGACGACGAATACGAGTACGAGTATGAAGACGACGATGAAAGTGAAGACTTAGAAGAGGGTGAGGGGGGCGAAGAAGAAGACAACGACGACGAGTACGAATATGAGTACGAGTACGAAGACGATGAAGAAGACGATGAGTTGTCCGACGATTTGGAAGAAGATGAATGGGAAGAAGTCGAAGATGACGACGGACTCGACGACGATGATTGGGACGACGACGACGATGACTGGGAGTAAGTCATCGTCGCGTTTGACGATCGTTAGGCGCTTGGGCAGGTGCCTTGGGCCCAAAGGCGGGTTCGATAGTGATGCCAATCGACAACTCGAACCGAAATCATTGAGCACGCGATGAACTCGCGGCAGGATTGTAGATGACAAGATTTACAAGGTTGGTCGATCATGCCTACATTGACGGAACGATCAAAGCAGCTCTTACCAAAGGCTGCGGGTTTTACGCTTGTTGAGCTACTGGTCACGATCTCGATTATCGCAATCCTGATTTCGTTGTTGCTGCCGGCAATTCAGTCCATTCGGATGGCTGCCAGACGAACCTCTTGTGCCCAGCGGCTCCGCCAGCAGTCGCTCGCGATGCTTGGCTTCGAAGCAACTCACCGGCACTTTCCTGCTGGATTCAGCCATCCTGGCAATACGATGTGGTCTGGATTCATTCTGCCATTCATCGAACAAAACAATCTCTATGATTCTCTCAACCTCGAAGGGCCCTGGACGATCAGGGATGGGGGCGACCCGAGGAATGTCGCAGCGCTGCGGATTGTGTTCAACGTGTTCCGCTGCCCCTCGGCATCAATTCCCGAATTCCAGTTTGACCCGATTCTTGAGGCTGTCCGCTCGCCAAGCTGCTATCTCGCCTGCGCCAGTGGGCTCAACAACCGTGAATCCGGCGCCAAGCCTTGGGTTGGCATGAACGCAGAAGACGGCTTCCCAGCCTCCGACGGAATTTTCTTTCTCAATAGCGAAACCCGTTTTGGCAGTATCACCGACGGCAGTTCCTCAACGATTCTTCTGGGCGAATCGTTACCAGACCAGGATTTGTTCGGCGACGACTATTTTGGCAACCGGCAGAAAGTGGATCACTGGTATATCGGTTCAGGAGAACTGAAGACATATTCACAGTTTATCAATAACGATCTGTCCTGTGAAAACTCGGAGTGCCTTGCTTCGACAGCGTGTGCGATTAACTCGATTGAGATCGCCAGTGCTCCATTCAATGACAAAGAGCTTTCGTTCGGCAGCGCTCACGGAACTGGTGTCAACATCAGCTTTGCTGACGGTCATGTCCGCTTTATAAGTTCGTCGATTGATGACTCCGTTTGGTCGGCGCTGGGAACCCGAGCAGGTGGCGAAACAGCGACCCAACTCAACTAGGCTGTCCCTAAAGTCACTACGACATGACGCGCGGGGCGATGCCCACGCGTTTCCACTCTTCCCACTGCCAAAGGATGCGTTCCGCGCTACTTTCGCTGAGCAAAAGGCGACTGTTACGGTTTTGGGACAAAGCCTAGCTCCCAAACCGGCTAAAATTGATAAATCCAATGGTCAACCACAGCCTTGGAGCCAAAGGGCAGGCACTTGGGCTATAAAGCCCGAGGTTTAATCGCCCAGTTGAAACAGCTTTTTAAGCGCATCTAATAAACCGCTCGACTCGTTGACCGAATCATCCTGCAATGATTTCAGTGGCGGATGCAGAATCTTGTTCACAAGCCGGTTAAAGGACTGCTCAATCTCAGCCCGATGTGGATCCGAAAGACCGTCCAGTCGATTCATCAGACGCTTCAGCTCAGCATTTTTGGCTTGGTCGGCCTGCTGCCGCAACTGAACGATCGTGGAACCACTTGAGCGACGACGCATATCGGCAAAGAACGAATCGGTTTCCTGATCGATAATCTTGAGCGCTTTTGGATACTGCGATTGCCGCGAGTTGCGGTTCTTTTCGCATTCCTTCTGCAAATCATCAAGCGTATACAGATAGACGTTGAGCCGGTCACCAACTTCGGCTGCGATGTCTCGAGGAATTGCCAAATCGAGGATAAAAACCGGTTTCTGATTTCGGGTTTTTTCAACCTGATCAAACATCGACGCCGTGATCACCGGCTCGGTGGCTCCAGTGGTGCTGACGATCATATCGGCAGTCGCAAGTTCGTCCTGAAGATTCTCCCAGTTGGAAACTTGACCGTTGAATTTTGCCGCCAATTCCTCAGCTTTGGGCCGAGTTCGGTTGACGATTCGAATGTCCTTACCGCCCTCTGAGCGAACGTAGTTCAGGGTTTCTTCGGCCATCTCCCCAGCCCCGATGATCAAAATTTTCTTGTTATCAAGCCGTTCAAAAATTTGCTTGGCAAGAACGCAGATCGCAATACTGGGAACGCTGACTCGATTGGAATGAATATCGGTCTCATTGCTGACTCGCCGGGCAACACGAATCGCGGATTGAAACACTTGATGAGTTAGTGGAATGGTTTGGTTGGATTCCACGGCAAGCTGATAAGCCCGTTTGACCTGCGAGAGAATCTGGGTCTCACCAACGACCATGCTGTCCAAACTGGCCGCAACGCTGAACAGATGTTCAATTGCATCGCGATCCGAATGAGCAAACACATCGGAATCAATGTCTGAACTCGAAAGCCCACGTTCGGCAGCCAGAAACTCAATCATCTCTTGTTGGCTGGGAATCAAATCCGGTTTCTGAGCCGCTGCGTAGAACTCGGTCCGGTTACAGGTCGAAAGCAATACGGCTTCGGATTCCGGAAAACGTTTTCGGAAAAGCTGCAGAAACGGCAGGACTTGATGTTCAGTAAACGCCAACTGTTCGCGAACCGCGACATTGGATTGGTGATGACTGCAGCCGATGACTTGAACGTTCATGAGCGGACCTCCGCTAACGGTTCATTCAATTCATTCTCAACAACGACTGCCCGCGCGATCTCGGATCCAGGATCATCCACAGCGTGACCTACCCACCAGACGATCCCAAGCTCCAGCACGAGAAACAGAAAACTGGTCACCACCAAATAAGCGACTTTGCGACCTTGCCGAGCCGGTTGGTAAAACACGTTAAACAGTGCCGCGCTCAACAGCCAGAGAAACAGTACGCCCGACGACCAGACGACCGGGTCAGACCAGGCGATCGTGCCCGTCGAAACCTCGGCACTGGCGGCTTGGTTGATGAGGTTCAAAGCGATCCCGGAAATCAGTCCACCACCAAGCAGCAACGTCGAGGCAATCAGCGAAATTTCACTCGAACGCTGTAACCATTCCAGCGACGGTAAACGAAACAATTTGGAGGCGACAACCTTTCGCTTCAAACGACTGGCTTGGAATAGATAAACGATACCAAACACAAAGCCAAGCGCCACAATCGCGGTTCCCAGTAGCAAAGTCGAACTGTGGACCGTGCTCCAAATCGACTTGGAGCCGACAGAAAAAGCGCCGACACCGTCGAGTCGGATACCGGCTGCGATCAGGATCATGACAACCGGGAGCAGGAACAGTCCAATGACCGATTTTGACTGACGGAGCGAAATCCAAAAATAGGCCAAAGCCATTAACCAGGCCGCTGCTAAACACCATCCTGACCAACTGCTGAGCCAAATCCCAGTGGTGTCGAGTTCCAGTTTGCCTTGCATGATCAGATAAACGGTGTGAGCAAAAAGCCCCGCCGCCGCGAATCCGACGCGAATGAATTTTCGCAGCCCCGCCTGAAAGAAAACTCGCGAAACCTCGAGCCCGAACACGACCAGATAGCTGGCCGCAAAACAGGTAATCGAAATTTTGTATAGCCAATCCAAGGCAGCTTTCCCACAAAAAAACAGTAGCCCGCAACGCCGGCTGAAGATAAACAAAGCAATCTAACCCGCTTCGGGTTCATCGACTTTAGATTTTGCCAATCCGAACTGAGTCAGCTTTTTGTAAAGCGTGTTTCGGTTGATCCCCAGTTTGTTGGCGGCTTTGGTTTGTGTTTGATTGCAGGATTGCAGGACCTGAATCAACAGCTCTTTTTCCACCGGTTCGACGATATCATTGTACAAATTGTCCGCAGATTTTTCTGCTTTGCTTAAACGATTATAGACGAACTCACGAATCAAAGATTGATCATCGGTGGGCCTGAAAACAGCCACTTGGGCTTCCGCGGCATCTCCCATCACCGCAACGGGAAGCAACGATGGCTCCAGTTCATCGGTTTGAGCCAGAACAACGGCCCGCTCAATGTAGTTTTGAAGCTCACGAACATTCCCTGGCCATTGATATTCGTTGAGAGCTTTCAGGGCGTCGGGGTGAATTTTTTTGATCTCTTTACCGTTTGCTTTCCCGTACATCTCCAGGAAAAATCGAACCAGCGGCTCAATGTCGCCTTCACGACGACGCAGCGGCGGTAGCGCAATTGGCAATACATTGAGCCGCCAAAACAAATCTTCGCGAAAACGGCCTTCGCTGACTTCAAGATTCAAATCGCAGTTGCTGGCGGCAATGACACGAACGTCAACTTGAATGGTTCGGGTGTCGCCAACCCGCTCAAATTCACGTTCCTGAAGAACGCGCAGCAATTTGACTTGAAGCGTCGAGGAGGTGGAGTTGACTTCGTCCAGAAAAATCGTTCCACCATGAGCGGCTTCGAATCGCCCGGTTCTGTCCCGGACGGCGTCGGTGAACGAGCCTCGGACGTGGCCAAAAAGCTCGCTGTCGAGAAGGCTTTCCGTTAACGCGCCGCAATTGACGCGAACGAAGGGGCCACTGGCACGATCACTCAGTCGGTGAAGTGCTGCAGCAATCAGTTCTTTTCCAGTTCCCGTTTCCCCCAGAAGCAGAACCGAGGAATTGCTGGCTGCAGAAAGCCGTGTCATCTGGTAAACGCTTGACATGGCGCTAGACGCGCCAACGAGCCCTTCAAGCGGAGAATCATCGATGTTGCTGAAATGAGAATTGCTAGTGCTCATATTTTCTACAGATTGGTTGAAACGTTGTGGTCAGCAACTATTTCAACCTCATCGGTTAGAAATTCAAATACCCAATAGAGCCAATTGCGCGATAATTCGGCAACTATAGCTTGCAGAATCAGCAACAGAAGAATCAGAACCCGAAATCGGGTTTTGCGGAAACGGTGTATCGGAAATTAATTCAGGCGGAAATCAGTTTTCGTAATCTGCCGAAGTCTTTTTTGATCGGTTGTGCCGTCCGCAACCCTGAATTTTGGTAGCGGAGAGGTTCGGCGCCAAACGTGTA
>CAYSQZ010000019.1:34106-37458 GCA_964433035.1 uncultured Pirellulaceae bacterium
CGTGTATCACGCGAGTCAGCGCCGTCCGTCTCAAACCAGAGGAGAGGATGACACTTTATTTTGGTAACCCGACGCGTCAGCGAGGGCGGAGTCAGTTGCCACTTCGCCCTCGCTGACGCGTCGGGTTTTCACTGTTGCGGTCTACACGAATATGATCCACACGAATACGGTGGCGTCTGAACCGGAACGCAAACACAAGACCAGCCAGCCTATGTGGCCCCGTTTCACCGACCCAGAGTTGGCATATTTTCTCAAAAGCGATCAAGTCAATTCTAAGAACGCCTAAAACAATACGAACTATTTCTGAGGCGGCCGATAGGGATGCGGTCTCGTTTGAAATGATCTGTTGGCTTTTGAAATGTCGCTGGGGTACCAGATCAAAATGATGCGAAAAATGTCCGCGATGATCGCCGGTGGTCTTTTCAATGTTCGCCTGGAGGGCACAGGCATGGTTGCAATTACCAGTCACTATGATCCACTGACACTACCTGTAACGGCATCAGAACCAGTTACAACGGATCCCAATGCAACCGTACTCTGGTCGGGAAACTTGGAGCCCGAATTTAAAACCGATTTTCAGTTGAAGACGTTTTTCGGGCGCGGCTCAGGAGAATCCATTCAAATGGAATTTCGCGGAGAGGGCTTTGTCGTGATCCAGCCTTACGAGGAAGTCTACTTCGGCGGAACGACGGTTTAAGCGATCGATTCAATGAGTACTTTGACGTACTTTTGGCGATGCCCGGTTCGACGCTTGCTATTTTTGCGGCGACGGAACTTCTGAACGTAAACCTTCTCGCCTTGAGTTTCGCCAATCACTTTGGCCGAAACCTTGGCACCACTGACGGTCGGTTTGCCAAGCTTGAATCCACTGTCATTTGAAACAGCCAACACGCGATCAAAAGTCAGCTTGTCACCTTCTTTGGCTTCGCGGAAATCGATTTCCAATAGTTGGCCTTCTTCGACTTTATATTGGCGTCCGCCGTCAGCAATAATCGCGTACATGATTGGTCCGTGGATCAACTTGATCAGAGAATTAAAAAAGGGACGGCAAAACCGTCCTTTGGAACGCCAGATTCTAATAAATACCCCAGCTTACGTCGAGAGCCAAAAACCGGGTTTTTTGTCAAGTAGGCCAGTATTTTCAGCCGCTCAAGACTCCGAGCCCTCTTCATCGCCATCGCCATCGCCCATCCCCAATTGCTTCATCTTGCGATACAGATTGGACCGGTGAAGCCCCATCTTGGCGGCGGCATCAGTCATATTACCTTTTGAGCGATCAATGTGTCTGGCGATATAGTCGACTTGAAATTGACGAGTCGCTTCGGTCAGCGGGAGGTTCATCGGAATCCCTGAATCCGCAGCCGCAGGCGAGTTGACGAAATCCAGGTCGCTGGCGTCGATTTTCTCACCATCGGTCAGATAAGCCAGTCGCTCCATCATATTGCGAAGCTCCCGAATATTCCCCGGCCACGAGTGACCTAACAATCGCTTCTTGGCCGTCGCGGTAATCGTGGGCACGCTGCGACGGGCTTTGGTGCAGAACTGAGTCAGGAAATGCTCGCTCAACAGGATGACGTCGTCACCTCGATCACGAAGGGGAGGAAGCTCGATCGGCACGACGTTAAGCCGGAAATACAAATCCTGCCTGAATTTTTTGTCGGTGATCAAACTGGCCAGATCCTGGTTCGTCGCCGCCAGTACTCGAGCGTCGGTAGGGATTGGAGTCGAGCCGCCCACACGCACGACTTTTTTCTCTTCAAGGACCCGAAGCAACTTTGATTGGCCATCAAGGCTCATGTCGCCTATCTCGTCCAAAAAGATGGTTCCATTTTTGGCCAGCTCGAATTTTCCCTCACGAGTCTGATGGGCGTCTGTAAACGCGCCTTTCTCGTGCCCAAAAAGTTCGCTTTCGAGCAATGACTCGCTGATCGCGGCGCAGTTGACCGCAACCAGGACCTCATCGCGACGTGCGCTAAGATAATGAATCATCTGCGCGACGACTTCTTTGCCGGTCCCGTTTTCACCCGTGATGAGGATTACCAGATCCGTATTGGCGATCTTTTCAATCGAGGCTTTTAGTTTTTCGATGGCATCACACTGGCCGATCATCTCGACTTGGCCAGCCGCCTGCTGGGAAACCGTTCGCTTTGAGGTTACCAGTTGTTCGACGTGTTGGGTGTTGTCGATTGCAACGGCGGCATGAGCGGCCAATTCACACAATGCTGTTTCGTCTTCGTCGGTAAAGTTGCCTTCGTTGCGGTTGATCAGTTCGAAAGCACCGATCGTTTTCCCTGCCCCGTTGATCATGGGCACGCAAAGGATCGTTTTGGTTTTAAATCCAAGCTGTTCATCAACTTCGCGGTGAATCTGGCTTTGCTCGTCAGATACGTCGTAGTCAACTCGAGCCGACTGGCCTGACTGTACGACTTGGCCGACGACGCCTGCGGAAGCGGGAACCCGGATCTCACCTGCTTCGACACCCAAGGCTGGCTTACCGATCAGCGAACTGCCCGAGGCGTCTGGAAGAAAAATCGTCGCCCGTTCAGCGCCCAATAGTCGCGTCGATGTCAACGCGATCTGTTCCAGCAAGTCGTCGGTTTGGCGAGACTGATTCCATCCAGCGGTCATCTCAAGAATGGCATCGAGCCGTTGAGCGCGGCGAGTTTGTTGATTGCGTTGTTTAAACGAACTCAACGCCAAGCCAAATGCAGCTGCCCAGGAATCGAATTCGCCCGTTTCAACGGACTCGGAATTTGAGGCAAGTAGCTGACTGGCTCGATTGGGTTTCGCAAGCGGTGCCGCAGTCCAGCCTTCGCCCTGTTTGCAGGATTCAGCGTCAAGAACATCGGCAAGCATCTCGGTCGGCAATCCATCACCGGCTCCAGCATGGGCAATGACTCGCCATTGACCTTTGACTCCTTCGATCAGGGTTGTCCCTAAAGCATTCGCTTGCTCATTTACCTTGGCTAGGGCTGCCGTCAGGAAATCGGCTTCGGAGGAACAGGCGAGTGACAAATCAACCAGTTGGACCAATAATCCCGCAGCCGATTGATTCGCTGTAATTCGCGATGATTGTGCAGATATAGACATTCTTGGAGTCGCCGGGAATTGTTGCCAAGCAGGAAAACTGTTATCAAATTGAGTCTGATTATTGGTCTAACGTAGCCATTTTGAATCAGCCAAACAATCGTACAGTAATAGGGAATCGGCAAATGGGTTTGTTCGAAGGCAAAAAGGGTTTGATTTTAGGCGTCGCAAACGATCGTTCGATCGCTTGGGCGATTGCCCAAAAGATCATGTCAGAGGGCGGCCAGTGCGGTTTTACCCATCTACCGGATCGTGAAGACGACGA
>CAYSQZ010000020.1:0-35877 GCA_964433035.1 uncultured Pirellulaceae bacterium
TTGCGTCTCGGCTGCAAGAGCTGACCGATGAAGAGTTGGCATCTCGTCAGGAAGCTGGTTTTGTTGAGGCGGGTAATCGCTGGTCAGAAATTTTTGATGACGATATCACGATTAACATCGAAATTGACTTTGGACCAATTCCTTCCGACGCTGGCGCGACGATTCTAGGTGCAACCGGTACCTCACTGGTCGATTCTCCGGCCGATCTTGGAGGCATGTTCCCAACGTTCGATTCGCTCAAGGATAGTCTTGCTGACGACGCAACTTCTGAAAACGACATGATTGCCGTCGACAACCTGCCTGATGGGAATACTGCAACTAACGGCCCACCGCTAAGTGTACTTTCATTTTTAACGAACGACCGAGCAGGCAATACGGTTCTGGACGATGATACGTCCGTTGGCGGCGGAGACACTTCGGGATTTAACAATACATTGTTTGCGATCACCATGGCGAACGCTAAAGCGCTTGGCATTGTCCCGGGCGATGCTCCGGGAATAGACGCGACAATCACGTTCAACAGTAGCGTTAGCTTTGACTTTGACCCCAGCGATGGCATCACTCCTGGAACGACGGACTTTATTGGAGTTGCGACTCACGAGATTGGTCACGCGATGGGCTTTGTCTCTGGCGTCGATACGGTGGACACTTTTACAGGCGGCGGTCCGGCAGCGGCCTCGGATATTAATGGCTTTGCTCCCGGCATAGGAACGTTGGATTCTTTTGCGCTGTTCTCCACCGCAGACTTGTTTCGCAGAAGCGCGGCTGCATTTGCAGCTGATCCAGACGCCTTGGACTTCTCAACTGGCTCAGAGGTTTTCTTTTCCATCGATGGTGATCTGAGCGACGGCGATGACCTCTTAATGGAGACCGGAAGTTTTAACGGGACTGGGCAACAAGCGTCACATTTTCTTGATCGCATCCCGACGCTGGGAATCCTCGATCCCACGGTTGCTCCAGGAGAGTTGTTGGGGATTTCCGACAACGATATCCTGGCTTTGGATGTGATCGGATACGATGTCGCCTGTGCGTTGGGTGATTTGAACCAGGACGGAGACGTCAATTTTTCAGACATTTCGCCTTTCATTGTAATTCTGACCAACGGTGGTTTTCTCAAAGCTGCAGACACCAATCAGGACGGCGAAGTTAATTTCTTTGACATTAGCCCCTTTATCGTATTAATAGCTCAGTGATGTTTGAGCAGACAAGAAAACCGTCCGACCACTTTATCCGCCCGCAATTTATGCGGCACAAAAATCAAGCGAACTTTCTTTGTCTGTCTGGCTAAATTCGGAACCGCGCAAAATAGCTGTACCGCCTGAACATCTGACCGCATGAAGTCTTTATTGGCGATCAGTGCAGTAGCATCAAACTCCGTTCCCGGCCTTGGCGATTCGGGTGGTCACCTTTGACTATTTGCAGTTACTGGCACCCCAAAGAATCATCTGCTTGGTTGCGGCTAGTTGGTCATGTCTAACAGCAACTGGACTAGCCAAAGTGTGCGTCGTCCAAAAAATTAGGTGTGCAGCATTCGTTAAAAGAGAAATCCGGCGATGTAGGGTTAAAATCGTCAATATCGGGAAACCTGAGGCGAATTGTCCCCGCATCGCCGAATCATACTATTACGACATTACATAACCAGCTACGTAGACTGACGGTTTCCGGCTTGTCCGACCCTCCCAGAGGGAGGGTGGCTTACAATAGCGCTAAGTTTGAATAGCTCAATTGTGTAGCGACAACAACGCAAACAACCAGGCCTAGCAACCTCTGAAACTTCGATCGACATGAACCTCGGCAAATCATTTTCCGGAATCTTCTTACTTGCCGTCGCAGTGTTGCTTGGTTTTGCGCTGCTCTATCTGCCCAATTGGATTATGACCAATTACGGTCGAGCCGTAAGTTTGGGAAGCATCTGGGGCACACTCTATTTGATCATCGTCGGTCTGGGCGCATTGCTGCTGATCGGTAGTGCTCTTTGGACGGTTTGGAAACTCTGGGGCGCTTCATTGTTAAAAAAGCGTCGGCGCGTCCGCCGGAACAAGAACCCGAGCGAGCTTTCGATCGGACAACGCGAATCTGAAATTGACGAGAACATTTCGCAGGTTGAAAAACTGGCTTCCGATGCAAGCGCCGACTCGGATCTCAAAGGCCAGCTTGATCCGCTGATCAAAGAGATCGAAGAAAAGCGGGAAGCCCAGACGCTGGAGATCGTGGCCTTTGGAACTATCTCCAGTGGAAAGTCTTCTGTGTTGAACTTGCTGGCGGGACGTGATGTTTTTGCGACCGATGCCCGCGGCGGAACGACAGTTACCAGAAATGAGATCCCCTGGCCGGGCATCGACAAAGTCACGCTCGTTGATACTCCGGGCATTGGGGAAATTGACGGCGCCGACCACGTTAACATCGCGGCCGAATCCGCTAAGGATGCCGATGCTGTGCTGGTCGTTGTTGATGGAGCGCTTCGGGAGAGCGAACACAATCTCCTTGAACGGCTCGGACAGATGGAGAAACGAGTTGTCATTTGTCTCAACAAATCTGACTGGTACTCAGAAGTCGATCGCGAAAAACTCGTTGGGCAGATTTTTGAACAAACCGGGGACTTTGTTCACAAAGAAGACATCGTCTGTATTCAGGCGCAGGATGGACATCGTATCCGCAGGAAAATCAAAGCCGATGGAACCGAGGTCGAAGAAACGGTGACCATCGAGGCAAATATAGATCCGCTGGCGCAGCGAATGGTCCAGATCGTCAATCGTGATGGCAAAGACCTGTTGATGGCGAATCTGCTTTTGCAATCGCGTGGACTTGTCGAGAAAGCCAGAGGCCGAGTAAAGGATTCGCTCGACCGCAGGGCTTGGGAAATCGTTGATAAATATATGTGGGGAGCCGGTGGTGTGGCGGCACTGAGCCCTTTTCCGGCGATCGACCTGATTGCGGGCTCAGCGATCTCGACCAAAATGATTATCGACTTGGCCGAGGTTTATCAGCAGAAAGTCGATCTCGATACCGCTTCAAAGTGGCTTGGCGAGATGGGCAAGAATTTGATTGGCGTTCTCGGAGCTCAAGGCGCTACGGTAGCCGTTAGTGCCGTGGTTGCTTCGTTGATCAAGTCGATTCCGATTGCCGGTACAATTGCCGGTGGCGTTTTGCAGGGAGCGGTTCAAGCACTCATCACAAAATGGATCGGCTCGGTCTTCATTGAGTACTTCCGCAACGAGATGCAAACCCCCGAAGGTGGACTTGCCGGATTGGCTCGGCGGAAATGGGAAGTCGTCACCAGCGCCGATGAGCTTCGAAAGCTTGTTCAAAAAGCGCGTGAAAAACTCAACGAGTAAAAGAACATGTCATCAATAGATTCATCTAAAAACCCCAACGCCGCTTCTGTCGATGACTCGCAGTATCAGGACGCAATGGCTGCCGTTGAGAGGACGCTCGCCGATTTGCGCGGCTGTCCCGACGAAGAGAAGCAACGGCTTCAAGAAGATATCGCACAGCTCAACTCGATGCACGAGAAGATTTCCAACGGCCGAGTTGAGATTGTGATTTTCGGTGAAATCAGTACCGGCAAATCGGCACTGGTCAACGCGCTGATCGGCCGCGACGTTGCCGAGGTCGATGTGCAGGGCGGCTGGACGAAGCAGGTTTGGGGGACGGCTTGGGAAGGGGCAGGGCACCGGATAAAAGGGCTAGATTCTTCTGAGGTCGTGATCGTCGATACTCCTGGCATCAATGAGGTTGGCGGCGCTGATCGGGCTGAACTGGCTGACGTGACGGCTCGCCGCGCTGATCTGATTCTTTTCGTAACCGATTCTGACTTAAACGACACCGAGTACGCTGCGCTGGTAGAACTTGCGGCGGTTCAAAAACCGATCATCTGCGTCTTCAACAAACAGGATCTTTATCAGCCTGAGCAACGTGAACAGCTAACTGCGATGATTCGGCAGCGACTTGATGGATTGATTCCCGCAGAGCACTTTGCGCACACCACTGCCGATCCTCGCCAGGTTGAATACGTCATCGAGCAGCCCGATGGCAGCACCAAATCTGAATGGCGCAAACCTGAGCCCGATGTTGGACAGCTAAAATCCCTGATTCTTGAGACGCTTGAAAAAGAAGGATTGGGGCTGATCGCGCTCAACGCCGCAATGTACGCTTCAGACAAAAGTGATCGGGTTGCGGCGCTGCGAGTCGAGATGCGAAATCGTAAAGCCGATCAGGTCATTTGGACCATGGCGGCTACCAAGGCGGTTGTCGTTGCGGCCAATCCGATCCCGTTTCTTGATATCGTTGGTGGATTGGCTGTCGACGCCGCGATGCTGGCGACGCTTTCCAAAGTCTACGGCCTCTCGTTTTCGATGGGCCAAGCGCGAGGGCTTGCCAAAACGATCAGTGCTGCCGGCGGAGTTTATGCGCTAGGTGAGATCGCCAGCGCTGGGGCAAGCTTTTTCAAATTGGTTACTGGAACGCTCGGAACGGCACTGACTCTGATTCCTCAAGGAGCTGCCGTCGGGTTTGGTTCCTACATCATCGGCCAGGCGGCAAAACGATATTTTGAGCAGGGTGGTTCCTGGGGAAGCGGGTCTGCAAAGTCGGTTGTCAAAGACATCTTGGCCAACACCGACAAGGACTCCGTTGTCAGTCATCTCAAAGACGAGATTCGTCAAAAGCTGGATTGGAATCGACACGGTTCCCGGGGATAAGAAATTGTATTACCCCACAGTGGACTTGCGGTATTCAATTTTACAAATGTCCAGCTACTAAAGCTCCTATTTTAACAGGGCTTTTGACGTTTTTCGGTTCTACGCCAATACTGGCACAACGCCCAACAAAGCGCACTTACTTGTAAAACAAGCCAGTAAGAACAAACCTTACCCAACCTTACCCCACCAATTTTCGAGATGATTCTCTTCAATCAGTATTCGAGATCACACGCGTTACGATTATAAATTTGCTTGTGCTGTCATAAGCGATATCACGAATCGTATGTCCTTTTCTGCTCTCTGTTTGGCGGATGCTCGAATCGGACAGGCGATGACAACCTCTCGAAGAACTGCACCACCGCACCACTCTTAATCTTGAGGTCCTGCTTTGCGGGGCTTCGAGCCAACTCTCTCTCTACTAATTTTTTAAATCTAGGAGTACAAAGTGACAAATATGATCAATTGTCTTCCACTGGGTAGCTTTCTCAGCGGCATTACCGATTCAATGGCTCCGATGCTAGGTGAATTCGTACCGAAGTTGCTTGGCGCTTTGGTGATACTTGTCATCGGTTACATTCTCGCTCGTATCATCAAAGCGGTTGTTACTACAGTGGTCGACAAGACTGGTGTGGGAGCGAAGATGTCCCCCTATCTTGGCAACTCGGCAGCCGGTGGATCGGCGGGCCTGGCCAGCGGTTTGGGAACCGGAGCGTTTTGGGTGACAATGGTGTTTGTTGCCATCGCATGCCTTAACGCACTGGATCTTGATACCGTTAGCGAGCCACTAACTGGTTTGCTCAATAAGTTCTTTAATTACCTGCCCGACATCATCGGTGCTGCAGCCGTATTTGCGGTTGCGTTTCTAATCGCAACGGTCGTAAAAATTGGTTCGACCAAAGCACTTCAAGCTGCTGATGTCGATACGCGACTCAAGCTTGAGCAAGGAACATTAACCAACTCGCTGCCTTTGGCTGCCTTCAGCTTTATCTTGCTGTTCGCTCTTCCAGGCGTTCTGGATACGCTGGGGATCGAGTCGCTTAGCACGCCGATCAAAGGCATGGTCGCCAAGATCATGGACTTCATACCGTTCTTGTTTACTGCGGGAATCGTCTTGGCGATTTTCATGTTCATCGCCAAATTGGCGAGCAATTTGGTTACGAGTCTGCTCAATAGCACTGGCTTCAATGACATGCCACCCAAAATGGGTTTGAACACCAGTTCAATGTCAATGACACCTTCTGACATGGCTGGAAAAGCTACGTTTGGTGTCATCGGATTGCTCGGTGCGGTTCAAGCGATCGACATCTTGCAGCTTGACGTGCTGTCGAGCATCGTCTCAGAGGTTGGCGCCTTTGTTATTCCCGTCCTCATCGGCTGCGTACTTCTCGGAGTCGGGCTATGGCTTGCTAACATGGCCAAGAAAGCGATCAAGTCCAGTGGCATGGCCAACAGCGACATGATGGCCAACGTTGCCTTTGGTGCGATCATGGTTTTGACCGGTGTCATCGCGCTCAAGAAAATGAACTTGGCTGGCGAGATGGTTGATCTTGGATTCGGCCTGGCATTAGGCGGCATGGCCCTGGCACTTGCGTTGGCGTTTGGCCTTGGCGGACGAGATGCAGCGGCTAAATTCCTGGACAAGAAGGTTAAGTAATCCGATTTTTTACGGATAACAGATTAACATACCGTTGAACTCAACATTCACGGTTTCAATGCCCCGTCAGTCAAATGGCGGGGCATATTTTTTTGGAGACAGACTTAATAAATCGTCAATGTGCCACCGCGTACGTAGTTCAACGCTGCGATGTCTTTCTTTCATCGGGTAACAAACAACTTAGTTGCTGCCAAACGCACCGATCATTTCTGCGAGATTTCCGCCCCACAGGTCCCTTGTAGCGATCCCGAGTGCTCCCACTCCACCGATACAAGCCAGCATGATAAGTCCGATCATAACTGCATATTCAACAGCAGTTGCGGCCTCTTCTTCAATGAAAAACGAGCGAATTTTGTTTAGTTTTGAGATCATTTGTACTTGTCAGTTTGAGTTTACTAAGGTTTTACTTAGGTGAGAGTATTTATTTAGGTGAGAGTATTTACTTAGGTGAGACGTTTTAAAAGTGTAGGTTGTCTTTGAAGCACAACTCTCTAATTCGACTAATGAGTACTAGACAAATGGAAAACGGTTACGATTGTGACGATTATCAGTTGCTTGCCGAATTTTCCGGTGGTTTAAGCTCCCAGAGCGTGATCGTGTAACGCTGAATCATCAGCTTAACCGAGACGAAACTCGCGGCCATTCAATTCTGCATCGCCGCCGCGGTCGACACAAAAGACATTGCCAGACGTCCGCCGCTGACTGATGTCACAACAGCGCCGTTTCAAGCAGCCAATGACGCGGTCCAAAGAACCCCGCTGATTTCATTACGCTGCCGGGCCAAGCTACGAAGTTAGAGCCTATGGTTCCGCCGCTAATATTCACTTCGTTGGCTGCGCAATGAATGATATTTGCTGGATTTCGACTGTTTTTTTCGGCCGGACTGATTAACCTTAATATTACTCATGCGATTTTCTTTTCGTGACCTGAAACCCGCATTACCCGCCCTAAACCATGATCACCCGCCAACAACATCTCGACCGCGATGAGGCGGCCAAGTCGTTTCAAAAGTTGCTCGATGGCGTCGATTTGCCTACATCGCTGCCGTTGGATTTCAAAGGGCTGGACCGCTCTCATGAAATTTCAGTTGTGCAGCAAAAAATAGTCGATACAAGTTATGCACAAGTTCGAAACGGTGTGCTGGATGCGGAAGTCAATGAAGACACACTTGTCCAGTTGGCTTGGGCGGTTCTATTGGGGCGCTACGGAGCTGGACGCGACGTCGTATTTGGCGGAAGCTCGCCTCCTCGCGCACGTGGCGAAGAATCAGACGGCCTGAGCAACATTGACGGGATCAAGGGCCCCATTGTGGCTCAAGTCGATCCTGATCAAACGGTCCGCGACTCACTACAGGCTTTGTACGTTCGGCAATTGGCGATGGTCCAGACTCGCGGAACAGTTCTGGAAAGTCAGTCACCGGGAGACTTGTTCCAAACGGGTGTTACCTATGATTGCGAGCGATTCGCTTCAGTAGGATCCAGACGCGGTAGCTTGAGTTCAAGTTCGCATTGGGATTGCCCATTGAGCCTGCTGGTTCAGGATGACGGAATTTCGCTTTCGGTCTCCCTCAGCTACGACACCGGCTTGTACGACTTACAAGCGGGCGCTCAGTTACTGGACGATTACTGTCATATTCTGGTTGAACTGACAAAAGACTTGAACCAACCATTGCGTGAGCTGGACGTACTGTCGCCAAGGATGCGGGAGCAATTGATCGACCAGCAGTGCGCGCGTGAGCAGGTGCCGTCGCGTTCCAGTGCTTCGACGCGCATCATGGGCCAGTGCGAATCGCGTCCGGACGATTTGGCGATTAGTGATTTTCATGGTTCGAGTTTGACCTTTGGTGAATTGGGGCAGCGTGTCAGGCAGCTTGCCCAGACCCTGCACGGCTACGGTGTTCGTCAGGGGGACATTGTTGCCATTCACGTTGAGCGCAGTATCGAAGCGATCATAAGCATGCTGGCCACGCACGCCGCAGGTGCCGCCTTTTTACCGCTGGAGGTAAACAGCCCGGCCGATCGGCGAATCTATATGCTCCAAGACGCGCGGGTGCGGCTTGTCCTGATGGGCGGTGCTGCAGATCTTGATACCGATGTGCAAAAGTTGCGAGTTGATCAAGAACTGGATGCCCGTTTCAAAAGTTCACCCGAAGAGTTGCCGTCTGACCCGACGCCAGGTGACGGTTTGGCTTACGTTATTTACACGTCGGGTTCCACGGGCAAGCCCAAGGGGGTTTGCATTGAACACAGCTCGCTGACCAACCACATCGTGGAAACCGCAGCGATGTATAGTGTTTCTCCGAAGGACCGATGGCTCCAATTTTCGTCCCTTGCATTTGATACCGCGATGGAGGACATATTTGCTTCACTGGCCCACGGTGCCAGTTTGTGGCTACGCTCGGACGATATGATCACCAGTGCGAGAGCCTTTCTTGAAGCCTTGGGAAAAACCGAGCAGACAATTACTTCGATCACCACGGCGTTCTGGCATCAATTGGTGCATTCGCAGTTGCCTTGGCCAAAGTCCGTGCGGGTGGTCGTGGTAGGTGGCGAACGCGTTGACCCGGGATTGCATGCCAACTTCCGTGAATTGGTCGATGATCACGTTTGTTGTATCAACAGCTATGGCCCAACCGAAGCCACCGTCGCGTGTACCGCTTACGTCGATGCCGAAGGGGATCATAATTCAACCATGCTTCCGATCGGTCGACCGATCGGCGGTGTTTCGTGTTTTGTTCTGGACGAAAATCTGGTTCCCGTGCCTCCCGGCGTGGCAGGCCAGCTATACGTGGGCGGCATCGGTTTGGCGCGGGGCTACCTGTACCGGGAATCCTTGACCGCAGAGCGATTTATTGCTCACCCATTTCGTCCCAACGCGCGTCTGTACGCTACCGGTGATGTGGTGCGCCACACGGCCAAGGGAAACCTTGTCTACATCGGTCGCATTGATAATCAGGTGAAGGTCCAGGGCTTTCGCGTGGAACTTGGCGAAATTGAGACGCGTCTGCGAAATCACCCCGCGGTGGAAGAGTCTGTCGTGCTTCCTGTGAGTCAAGGAGGATCAACGCGGCTGATGGCGTTTGTTCAATCGCCTGCCCAGGTCGATGGAAATGAGTTACAAGCATTTGTGGGCGACACGCTGCCGGCGTACATGGTGCCGCGATGGATTGAAGTCCTGCCTTCACTACCGCAAACTCCAGCCGGTAAAGTCGACCGTCAGGCGCTGATTGCGATGAGTGTCGAATTGTCAAAGCAAGCCACAACCGCTGAAAACTCCATTGCGGAGGTCAACGACCCACTGCACAGAAAACTGTTGAGTATCTGGTCGGAAATGCTCAATGAGCCAATTTCAGATCCCCAGGCGGATTTTTTCAAGGTCGGTGGTGACTCGCTTTTAGCAGTTCGCCTGTTTGTTGAAATCGAACGCGAACTCCAAGTTCAGTGTAATCCTCACAAATTCTTCAGCGACCCCACGGTCGAAGCACTAGCGAAACTGATTCGAAGTAACGACACGATTGATTTCAAGGCTCCATTGCTGCCCCTGGCCCAAGAGCCTGCAGATGTCCGACCGTTGTTCTTTGCACCGACAGTAAGTGGTCAGGTTACGGACTACTTCCATTTGTCGGACTTGCTCAAAGGCGTCGTACCGATGTACGGCTTGCAGATGCGAGGCCTGAGGGATGGAGAGGAAATTCACGATAACTTACGCGACGCCGCTGAATTTTACATCGAACGCATGCGTGAGATCCAACCCCAAGGGCCCTACAGTTTGGCCGGTTACTCGGCCGGTGGTACCGTCTGTCTGGCAATCGCAGAGGCGCTTCACGAGCAGGGAGAAGCAACTGATCTGATGCTCATGCTCGACGCGGTCCCTTCCGGTATCAATATCGTGTCGCCGTTGAGCAGTCCCCGGCGAATGTGGCGTCTTGGTCGAACCACGACCGACAGAGTTAAGGAGCTGTTCGAAGGAAAGCACTTTTTCCGGGATCTGATCAATCGTGGCAAGCCTGTGGTGCAACGCTTGTGGGCCAAAATCTGGCCGACAGCCAAAGACCCCGATATTCTTGTAGAAGATATTTTCATGCGAGCGGGAATGAGTGAACTGACGCCTGAAGAATCAGCTCGAATGCAAGCGCACCTGGAAACCATAATTGATTTTCAGCCCCGCCATCTTCCGCTGAACGTTGTGCTGGTACGCAGCAGCCACGATCCTTTCGAAGGCCCTTTTGAATATGATCTGGGCTGGAAGCAGGCCATCACCGGCAGTACTCAAGTCGAAGTCGTCCCGCTGCGGCACCACGACTTTTTGGACAAAAACCATATTGGACTTGTGGCTGAAATAATGAAAACCCATCTCAACTCCCGCATCGACACCAGTCGTTAGCCGGAAAGTTGAGTTTTGAAACACCGAGATCACAGAGCGATAGTCACCGTGTTCTCTGTGCATCGCGTCACGGCACAAATGTTTGAGCACCTGCACCCTGACAAATAACGGGCGCAGAAATTCGGAATCTTGAAAGATCGAGACAAAGAGCTGCGGATTTGGGTCACCAAAGAAACGGGGTAACCAAAAACCAGGCGATGGCGTTGGCAAATCGTCCCTCATCGCCGCTACTGATTTCGTCACGGGGGACACGAATGGTCGAAAATAGAATTCGCGTTGGCTAACAAGCCTGTCCGGTAAATTCATGATCTCTGTTAGAGGTGAATTTTGCGGAGCTAAAATATATGTGTATGCGTAGTTCTTCAAAAAGTCGCTTGCCTTTTTGTAGCCCGACAAAAACAATTTGGACGTTGAGATTGCCAAACGTACTGCCAAGTATGCTTGCAAAAGACGACAAATTTATAGCAGCCGGTAAACCATGAAGAGAGAAATTCCTGAAAGCTTTGTTCCTCCGATTCAATGCGTTCCGGGCGCGAATTTGTCGGAGACAATTTTCTCCAGTGTCGAAAACTCAGCTCCGTTCTATCAGTTTGTAACGATCAGACAGGCGGGCGATTCGAACATCGAAATCTGGTCATCGAAACCTGCGCTGTCGCGCCCCGAGCTATCTGAAGATACGTATGTCGAAAATGTCGTTCAAACCTATTCCGTGCAAATCCCCTATACGGACCAACAGGATGGCAAATTAATTACCAAATTCAGAACCGAACATCGAAACAGAACGGTTGCTATTACCAAGTTCCTGCCAAAAACTGACACTCCAAAGGAAGACCTTATCGAAGAAACGTATACCGTCAGTGTTCCCTACACCGAACATCTCGACAGTGGAACAACCATGACGCGTTCGCGACTTGAATCGAGAACTCGATTGGTCGATCCAAACGAGGTTCCACATGAGGTCACAACGGTGACGGACTCCACACTGGAGCCGCTGGCAAACGTGACCTTTTACGATCGCGATGGAAAACAGATTGCCCGCGACATTGTGCTTGACGAACCTGATGCGACTGTACCGGCAGTGCAAATCGCCAGTGCAGGTCATATCACAGGCTACTTTTCGCAGCTTCTTTCGAATGATGCAGTGTTCTTTGTCGTGTCTCGATCGGATGAGAACTTGGACGCGGTCGACTAGGCGAGTTTAAATCGGCCAGGCGGAGCTCGCTTGTTCTCGGTTTCCTTTTTCCCAGATCGCTGCGCCGATTCCGCAAGGACTCGTAGCCTCGTCCACTGCATCAAAGGGGCGCGGCAGTGATGCAGACAAGGTGTGTGTCAAGATAAAGCCGATTGTCGGCGACACAGCTAATATAACGCATTGCCGCGGTTCGGCTCGACTGTTTTTATATTGTGACTGTTTTTATATTGTTTTAGCCAGCGGTTTGTTCGGGTTGCTGTCCTGTTGTAGCGGCAGCGTCGTCACTGCGTTGAAAGGGGTAGGCTAGCTGTCCGATGAAATTGTATGGGACCGGGTCATCCACACCGTACTTTTCCGGGTTCTCCGATTCTTTCATAATCGCAGTGCCGAACAGAATATCCCAGATGGGGAATTGAGCGGCAAAGTTCTTGTCCCATGCTTCTCGAGTATTGCCATGGTGCCAGTGATGAAAGGTTGGTGTCACGTAGAGCCAACGAAGTGGTCCCCACGAGACGTTGACGTTCGAGTGCTTCAATAGAGAGTGCCAGGCGAACTGTAAACTGTGGATCGCCAACGCCGCTGGGTGAATGTTAAATAGAAGAGCCACAATTACAAACCCGGAATTTGTCAGCCCAGTGTCGATCGGGTGAGTGCGATGCGCCGCCACCCAGTCCATGTCCTCAACGGAGTGATGGATCGCATGGAACCGCCACAGGAAAGGAACCATATGAAACGCTCGATGAGCCCAATAGTAGTAAAGATCGCCACAAATGATCAGCACAATGACTTGCAGCCAAATCGGCAACGAATGAACAAAGCTTTTGACCACACTGGGCACTAATCCTTGTAGCATCGTAACGGCAAATAGGATAAATACGATGGCGACAAACATGGTCAACAGCCCACCCAACAGCGTATACATCAAGTCCATGAACAGATACTTGCGCAATTGCTTCTGTTCTTTGTGGCGTGGAAAGAGGTTCTCCAACGGAATAAAGATCAACGCCGCTGCGCACACAAACCAGATGTTGCCAATGTGTTTTGTAAAAATCTCAATCATTGTGTTTTTGCCGTTTTAAGTGATCCGGGATTTGTTTTTAGACCCGGCCTGTCTTTAAGTTTTAGGAATGGTTTTTCAACTAGGAAGTGCAAGGCCACTGCACCAAGAATGGAAAACAACAGGTAGAGAGACCAAAAGGCCCATCCGCCAAGATCTTTCGTTAACACGAACGCTAAAGGAATAAGCGGGAAGTGAACCAAATAAAGTGCGTAACTGAGTCGCGCGATCACTCGTGCGGTCGGCTCTAAAGGAAGCGGTGAATTGTTGAGGCCAAGACAGCAATACAGCATCAAACCGAAGAAAAGCGACAGGAACAAAGGTTGCAAGACAGCGTCAAAAAGATTGATTGAGGCCAGGAATTCGTGCGAACCAGCCCAAAGCACCAATCCAACCAGACACAACAAGAGGACGGGTTTTGCGATCTTCACGGGAAGCAACCAATTTTTTCGTTCCCCAAGGGCAACCATGATTCCAACAAGGAAACCTTCTAAGGACATGTGAAATGGGCTTCGCAGTTGAGTGAAAAATTCTTGGTAGCCGAATATCGATTCCTGAAAAGCAAAGACAGCAGATCGTGCGATTGGTGAAAGTGACATGATCGCCAGACATGCGGCGAACTGCCAGCGAACCGACTTGATCTTTAGAAGCGCAAGGATCAGTAGTGGTACAAGGATGTAGAATTTTTCTTCGACGCCTAGGGACCAAAATACGACGTTGATGTCGGCCCCAAAGTAGTCCTGCAGAAATAGGCCGTGATAAAAAACCCTCTGTTCAAGTCCTTCAGGTGATACTTGAAAGAATGGAAAAAAACCAATCACACACAATAGCAGGACCGCATAATATGCCGGTACGATTCTCAGGATGCGAGCTTCGAAGTATCGCCAACTGAACAATTGTTGGTCTTTTCCAAGTCGCTTAAAAAGGGATTTGGCAATAAGGTAGCCTGACAAAACAAAGAACAGGTCGACCCCGATCCAACCGTTGCTAAATACGTTTTGCCCAAAACTCCCAGAAGCAAAGCCTACCCCTTCAGTGCGACTGCCATGGCGAAAGAGAACTAACACAATGGCCAATGCTCTCAGCGCATCAAGCCACGAATTATGCCCTGCAATCGGTGGAAAGGAGAAATAGCTCTGAGACGAACCCCGCATTGCCGCCGCTTTCTGTCATTAAAGATGCCAGAGGCCCCGATCGAGCCAGGACACAGTGCCTGTTTGTTTTACTGCAAATGGTTGTGGAGCAGCCGATAGAACCTTTTCTGCAATTATTTTCGACTTTCAACTGCACCGACGTGAAGCAAAAGAAGAGTCGTGCCGTTGAGAGCCCTCGCACTGTAACGGTCTTGTGACCTCCAACGAATTTTCCGTTTGTTGTCGTTAGATACCGGCTGAGGGCAAGTGCAATTTTGCAACGGTGAATCTGCCCGCACTTGCATTAGAGTGGTTGGTTTTGCGAAGCTAAAAAAACAAACTCACCTTAATGAGCTTGCCACCGGGTGCGTTAGATTCTTGTTGGTGTAGGTCGAGTAGTTTTGTTGGTTGTAAACTTTCCAAGGTCGACCGTTTCGGCCGAAAATTTGCCAATCAGTTCGGTTAGTCGCCGGCAGACTCTTGCCGAATTTGGATCTTTGTTTTTCATGGGGAAGCCTTCGCGAAATAGCTTTAAAACAACATCCGGTTTTCCTTGAATGGTTAAGTTTCATGAGATAAAATCACCAACGATAGTTGTTGCTCTTGTTCTTGTTTCTTCCTTACGAGTCTCAGAAATGAAAAAACCTAAAAACCTTATAGGCTTTGCTATTTTGATGGGTGTAGTGATGGTCAATAGCACGGCTAACGGCGGTGTCATCTTCGACTTCGCATTCGACAACAATGGCCCCCTTGATGGTGCCGGAGTTGAAGGCTCCCAGACCGTCACGCTCGGCGCTGAATCTGTGACTCTGACAATCATCAGTTTGTCGGTTCCACAATTCAATAATGGAACGCTCACAGGTTTCAACAGCACCGACGCTACGGTAAATTTGACCAGTTCCGATGGAGTGTTTGGAATTAACAATTTGACGGTCAATAACGATGATCATGATACCGCGACTGGAGCCAACCTCAACGAGAGTTCAGTCATCAACGTTGGTGAATCAGTGACGTTTGCATTCGATGAGGACGTAACTTTTGATGTAATCGATTTCAACTCTCTTGGTGGAGATGAAACTGCGATTTTCGACATTGATGGAGTCAGCACTACCTTTGGCGCCACTAATTCAGACGACAGATTCTTCGATCCGTTTGGGGCAGGGTTTGTAATTCCAGCCGACACCAATATCACGCTTTCTGGTGGCGGTCCTGATAGTCTTTCATTTACGCTTGACGAATTCACTGTCTCTGTTGCCCCTGTTGTTCCAGAGCCGTCTACACTCGCTATTTTTGCTGGTGTTCTTGGGCTTGGCTTTGCCCCACGTCGCCGACGATAAACATTCGCCAACAGTCATTCGTCAGAAAGTTGAACGGGTGGTTCGTTATCACTGCGTTTTCGTTTGACAGTGAGGAGGCTGGCGCTGAGGATTTGATACAGTTGATTGCATACATAATAAGCCTAGGTCCATGTGGCCTAGGCTTTTTTGATGGAGTCTAGCAAGCATCCGTGCTGCTCCAAGAAGTCCGTCCCGAATCCTCATTCAACGAGATCGACACAACCAGCAAGACCAACTATCGCCGATCGCCAACGATGCTCGGACTAACGGACGCGGACACCAAACCCTCCCTATCCGGAGTGAAAATCTCCGTGTTCTCTACCCCTCTGTGTTTTTCCTTTTATTGGATCAAGGTAGTTCACCATCGCGGCACTCGATGCACTACGATTGTCAGGTTCGCATAACTAACTGGCAAAATGAAGGCTGATTCACCCGGAGACAACTGCTTAGCTGATCTCAGGCATACTCAACCGGATTGGGCGACGAGTACAGCGAAGGGTCAAGTTTTGGTTCTGTTGTATGTCGCCTTTTGTGCGTGCCCAGACCATCGACCCCAATCGAATAACCAGCACTTGACCAACCAGCGTACCGAAACGCTGGATCGCTTTATGCGAACCTTGATTTAATTTGCTGACGCCAATAAACGGCGCGGCATGGCCCGCACTTTCTCGTGATTGAGTCGATTCCGCCATCAAATGCGAATAAATTCCCTGGCGACGATAGGCAGCGTCGACTCTCGCCCCGTAAATCCAGGTTCTCTCGTGACCGAGCATAAACGACAAACCCAGGTCACCATCCCGGTAGTCGCCAATCGCTACCCACAATCCCCCCGCGACCTCACCGTCTATCTTCGCTACAAGGCCGATTGTGTGATCCTTTTCCCCGTCAGCGCTCGTAACGCCTCTCAGTCCTTCTAGCTCCTGGGCGCTGTCACAAACTTTAACGACTGCATTCGAATGCGGACCAGCAGAAAACTTATATGAGTCGATTTGGTAAACCGCCAAGGAAGAAAATCGGAACATCCAAACAGGAACAATCCGTTCAAAGACTCTTTCAAAGACGTAGCTGAAACCCAATGATTTGATTTGAGCAACAATGCCCATCTGTTTACAACCCTTTTGCGTTTTGGGCTCTCCAACCAGCGACTGCCGTCCGACGATTCAAGCGATACAATTCGAATCGCCTTCCGGCTAAGCCTGTTTAATGGAAGTTGGGGCCATGCTCACGCGCAGATTAAGCATGTTTACCAGTTACTGTTACAGCGGGCTCTTTCGGACGACCGTTGTTACCAAGTTTGCCTTTTGAAAGGAAAATTCTTTTGAGCAATGGCAAGGTTTCTTCAGGGTTGGAATCCAATTCATGCATCAGAAGGATTTCGGCTGAGATTCCAAATTCAAATCCATGCGTGTCGTAAAACTTCCGGATCTTTTCTTCAGCAATTTGCCGGGTAGCGTCCTGGCTGGAGATCTTGGGAGCGCGCCAACCGTGCTCATAGTACGCAGCGATCAGGTGATCGAGATAAACCTTAATCGATTCTTCTTTGTTAACGGTTGGAATGAGGCTTCGCTCAGGCTGGTAGTTGTGCTGCCAGGTTAATTCTTCACCAAGAATTTCTTCAGCGATCACTTCAGCCAAAACAGGGCTTTTGTGAAAGCCGTCCCGGTAAGTTCCCGTGAGAATATATAGGCCTTCCATGGAGGTTTCGCCAATCAGCGGGAAGCCATCGGCTGTTACAGGACGGTTGCCCGTACGTGTTGTCAGCAATTGGGAGCGATAGAGCGCCGGGTTGATCTGCTCAATACCACATTCCAACAGGAAGTGAACAATCCCCGTCATCGGCAGTGTCTGCGGCCTCAAGTACACATCATTAGAAGCACCCAAATACAGTGAACCATCACTCTGAGGCACGACATGGAGGCCACAAGCGCCAGCGCGATTGGGTGTGCGAACAACTTTCCGTATCGGGTTGTTGGGAACCTGCTCAATGTTTGTTGAAAATCCTACCCCCGGGAACAGATGTGGGATTTGATCCGCGATATCTGGGTGCGCGTCCAAAAGATCCTGTGTAAATGCGCCCGCTGCCAAAAGACATTTTGACGATTCAACCGTTTCAGAATTTTCCAACTCTACCGCAAACCCTGATCCTTCTTGGTGGAAGCCAAGTGCCTTTTGTTCAATAAATTGAACGCCACGTTGTTCCAGAAGCGACCGAAGCACCGACATAAAGCGCCTTGAGTCCAGCGACCCTTCATTTGGAATAACCAAAGAGCGTAACGGGCGCAGATTTTCATTGGGGTTAAAACCCTCAATGATCCTGGGATCAATCTCCTCATATGGTTCTTTAAAACGCTCAAGCGCTGAAAGAAGTTCCCTGAAACTATCACTCTCAATTTGCCCAGAGCAGGGGTTCAAAACAATGAACGTGCCTTGGTTGATTTCTTGCTGATGCTCCTTGGGCACCAGGGAGTTGAGATTTTCGATGACACTTGGCCAGCGCTGGTGCGCATCGTAAGCCATCATAAATCGTTTTTCCGCCTGATCATTGAAAAAGGTTTGATCAGTAATTTCTCCGAAGCAACCCAGCATCGCCCCGGAAGCTTGGCTAGCCCCACCTTTTCGGTCAGAGGGACCAATCACAGCAATCTTCAGGCTTGGATCTTTATTGGTTAACTCGAACGCGGTCATCAGACCAAGAATGCCGTTTCCGACAATAGACACATCAACGGTGGCCAAGATAAGCTCTCCAAAAGGCGGTGGGCGGGGCTGTTAAAGAGTTCACGATGTTCAAAGCCAGTTATTTTGTCAAGCACCTAAAAGTCTCATGTATGGCCTGCTAAGCCGTTCGGTTTTAGTGAGATGAATTACTTTTGCTTTGAAATGATTTCTTTTATTCCTAACAAATAAGGGGACCGCAGCGGTATAAGATTGTCACGAATCCAATTGGTGATTTGGGTCTCCGACTCCGGTTATCCGGTTTGTGCGGGTCGGGCGGGGAACCAAGCAAAAGGTTCCCTAGGGCTGAATTGAATTTCCGTTCGTCCACTTGGAAAACCCCCGATCATCGTCACGCAGAATCGCGTATGTGATGGTATCGCCTTCTGACTTAAGCGATAAGTTTGCCGGGAGGCTTTCGTATTGCATGGGAAACTGGTGGTGAATTAACGCGGCTCGAATTGCCGTTAGAGGTAATGCTTAAGATATCTTATCGTGGGTGCTGATGCTTGCGCCTGGACCAATGTGCTGACATCAATCGAAGTGATTGACATGCTCGACTGGCTGGCAGGCTGTTACGGGACATGCTCGAATGTGACTGACTAGAGGGCATTTCAAAACCGTTCTAGTCTTTCAGGATTGATTCGATTGTGGTTTCGAATTTTGACTTGAGATCGGTGTAGGCTTTTCCTGTTGCTGGACCGGTGAAGCCCGTGTGGACTGCGATTACTTTTCCATCTGCGTCGGCGAATATTGTTGTCGGATAAGATCGCACGCGGTCGAGTAAGGGGATGGCTTTGCTGGCAAGTTTTTTGTCTGACAATCCGGCGATCAAAACTGGATGATCCAATTCGTATCGGTCCAGGTATTTCTTTACCTGGGCCGAATCTCTTTTATGATCGCCGGTCAACTCAAACGCCAATCCGACAACGGAAACCTTTTCGCCATATTTCTTTTTGAGTTCAGAGAGATATACAGCTGCGTCATGGCAGTTGGGGCACCAACTTCCGAACACATGAACGAGCCGGACTGGCGCGGCGAACTTTTTGTCGCCAACGCTGGTTGGGTTGCCTTGGAGGTCGGGAAACACAAGCGACTGAAGCGTCTCGCCTTTGACCAGTTTTGTCTGTTTAAAATCATCTGGCAGTTTTGCGTTGGGATCGCGCTGTGCGGTCCAGGTCTCATGCCAACTGTCGGATGACCAAAAGTCTCCTTCCAATCCGCCTTTGCCGTCAATCCGCGCTCTAAATTCAAATGCGTGTGCGCCGTCAAAGCACGATAAGGTCATTGTTTCTGGCCACACACGTTCAGCAGCGAAGTCTTCGAATGTTTTTCCGATTACCCCGTGAACGTAACCTGAAAGGTAGCGATAGTCGCCAGTGGTCGTCAAAAATGTGCCATCGATCCGCTTGGTCTTTGGGTCCATTTTGAAGACACCAACTGCAGGGTCTTCGCTCTTTTCGAATTTTACTTTCCACGTGCCGTCGAATGACGTTGTCAACTTTCCTTGCTTTGATCGATTGTTGGATTGTGTTCCTGAAAAATTCATCTCAACCCACTTGTTTTTGCCACGTCGCTTTTTCCACGTACCACTAAGGTGACGTGCTACGGCATCACTCGGTGGAACCAGCTTTAGCGAAAGTTCAGAATCATAGTGGTCGACTCGAAGTCTTACTTTGTTCCCGTCTACTTCGACCGTTGGTACTTCAATCTTCTCGTCCCCGTTTAGAAAGAACGCTTTCCATTGGTCATCCTGCTTTTCCAGTGAGAGGTAAAAGTGGATTTCGCTGAGACCAGGCCAAACGCGCTTTGCTGGCAAATCACTTGCATCCGAAGCAGAGTCCGTCCGATTCGTATCCGGCAAAATCTCGGAATGTTTTTGTCGGGCGTTTACATAGCATTCCCAAACGCCAGCGATGTCTTGAGCCAATCCGCATTTAGCGAATAACAACCCGACAATTGAAAACAAGAAAATGAAGAGACCCGAAAATTTAAGGGGCGTGTGTCGCATCGGATCACCGAGAGCTGAAGTTGAACGAAAACTGCGTTAGCTCAATATATCCCAATGAAGATAGAGCTCAAACGACCAGTTTTTCATCCATTTTCGCCGTTGGTTTCAGCTTTGATACGCAATAACCGAAAGCCAGCATTGCTCCGAGTAATCCCCAGATCGTTCCGCCTGCAGTTCCGACGAATGCGATATCGAACAATTGGCCGTACTGGCGGTGGCCAAAACCTATGACGTGCGCTGCGCATTTGGCAACTAAGTCTTAATCCAATGACCCGCGAATAGACATCGAACGGGCCCCATGACGCTAAGACTAAACCGACAGTTACCCAAGCTATCGAAATACATTATCCTAGCTGTTTTGCGAGAGAGAGCCTTGAATCCGAAATCTATTCTGTTTGTATGCTTGGGCAACATTTGCCGGTCTCCAACCGGTGAGGGAGTTATGAAGCATCTGGTCGACCAAGCGGATCTAACCGACGAAGTTAAAGTCGACTCCGCTGGAACGATCGGGCACCATGCCGGACGTCCAGCTGACCATAGGATGCAACAGTCAGCCGAGAGCCGTGGTTACGATTTACAAAGCCGTTCCAGGAAGATCGTAGAACGTGATCTGGAAGAATTTGACTTAGTCATCGCCATGGATCGAGAAAACCTCAGCGATATCCAAGCGATGGTTGCGCAACCCAAGGCGTCGGTCAAGCTCCTCAGTAGTTACCTTGGCGATGACTGGCCTTCCGACGTTCCTGATCCATATTATGGCGGAGCGGAGGGATTTGAGTATGTGCTCGATATGATCGAAGCAGCTTGCCCCAAGATCCTTGAAGAGTTGGTTTCCGACTAACCCCCCGAAAAGATCATGGCTGACCGAGCGAATCCTGACGATCAGGCCACGTTTGCCGACCTCATGCTGTCTGTTGAGCGAGTGATTGGTCAGGCAACCCAATCCAATTCAAAAGTATTGTCTACCGAAACGGTTTCCGGTGGCTGTATTAATTCGGCCATCCGTTGTGACGTCGATAACGGCAAGCGATACTTTGTAAAATTCAACATTGATCTACCGGGAGTTTTCCAGCACGAAGCAGACGGATTGGAAGCACTTCGATCGACCGCAACGTTCAAGGTTCCTGATGTAATCGGGATTGGAGAAACCGGGGCAGGTACCCAGTTTCTCGTTTTGGAATTCATTCCCTCGTTTACCAAATCCGCTAATTTCTTTGAAATGTTTGGGCGTCAGTTGGCTCAAATGCATATGGCCAACGATCAGGAAAGTCGCTTTGGTTTTTCCGGCGACAATTTTATTGGCAGCACGCTCCAGAAAAACACATGGTACAAAGACTGGACTGAATTTTTCGCCGTCGAGCGTCTGGGGTTCCAGTTAAAACTTGCCAACGACAACGGCCTGGCGACTTCTGAGCTCAATAAAAGTTGCGACCATCTGATTGATCAGCTCGAGCGATTCATTAGTTCTCCATCTGAATCTCCGGCTCTACTGCATGGCGATCTTTGGTCGGGGAACTATCTGGTTTCACAAGAAGGTAACCCAGTCCTGATCGATCCAGCGGTATATTTTGGTGCCAGAGAATCTGAGTTTGGAATGACAAAATTGTTTGGTGGATTTAACTCTCGATTTTATGATGCCTACAATGAAGCTTATCCGCTGACCGAAGGTTGGGAACAGCGAACTGAGATCTACCAGCTTTACCATTTGTTGAATCACCTTAACCTTTTTGGCACCAGTTACCTGCCTCAGTGCATACAAATTTTACGAAAGCTTCGCTGATGACGCCCTTCAATTGGTCTTCGATGATCGTGCTGGCGGCAATTGCTCTCAGTCTTTTTGGTTGCAAGAAATCGACCGATTCATCGAATCGAGATCCCGATACGGTCCGCTTTGCGAGCTTCAACATCGCCTTTAACCGGCCGATTGAAGGAGCGCTTAAAGAAGAGCTCGCCCTGGCCGGATCATCTCAGCCGAAACAGATTGCCGAAATAATCCAGCGAGTTCGTCCAGGCGTGATCCTTTTGAATGAGTTTGACTACGATGTCCAAGGTGAAGGGATCAACCATTTTTTGAAGAATCACTTGGGTGAAAGCCAGAACGGGCAGCGACCGATCCAATACGAGTATGTCTATTTTCAGCCTGTTAACACCGGCGTTGATTCTGGCATGGACCTCGATGGGGACGGTGAAACTTCGACGCCGGGCGATGCTTACGGGTATGGTGCCTTTCCAGGTCAGTATGCAATGGTGGTCTTGTCGAAGTATCCAATCGACAAAGAAAATGTGAGAACGTTTCAGAAATTTTTATGGAAAGACATGCCGGGTTCACTGTGGCCCGTCGATCCTCAAACGAAAGAATCGTTTTACAGCGACCAAGTCAAATCGAAGTTCCGGTTGTCGTCCAAGAGCCATTGGGATGTTCCGATCGTCATCGGAAATCAGGAAATCCACTTTCTCGTTTCCCATCCAACGCCTCCAGTGTTTGATGGCGAAGAAGACCGTAACGGCTGCCGAAATCATGACGAGATTCGTTTCTTTGCCGACTATGTTGTCCCGGAGAAGTCGAACTACATTTATGACGACAACGGGAAAAAAGGTGGGCTTGTTGCCGGTTCCCATTTCATTATCGCTGGCGATTTAAACTCGGACGAGTTTGATGGTGACAGTACCAACGAGGCGGCCAAACTCATCACGCAGCACCCAATGATTCGACGCGGCAGTCCTCCCAGCAGTGAGGGCGGACCCTACTACGCTCAGGAGCAGGGCCAGAAAAATCTTGGTCAAAAAGGTGATCCGGCTTTTGATACCAGCGACTTCAACGACCAAACCGTCGGCAATATGCGAATTGACTATTGTCTGCCGTCCAAAAATTTGAAACTGCTAGGCAGCGGAGTTTTCTGGCCCAAGCCAGATCAGCCCGGAGGTGATTTAGTGTCAGCTTCAGATCATCGACTGGTTTGGATTGACATCGAGAAAGAGTAGCGGCGGCCCAAAGCCAGCGAACACTGCCGATAACTACTTGGCAGCTACTTCCATGTTTTCGCCGTTCTTGGCTTTCTCGATCCAGGGGTCCATGTCTTCAAATATCTCACCTGGGTTTCCTTCGAATACACGCCCAATCAACAAGTTTGTCAAATTCTGCGCGTGGTGCGGATAGGTTTTCATAAACCCGCCAAAGCTGAACTCTTTGGTGTAGAACGCTCGGACAAGTTTGCGGATCCACTTGACTCCGTCATTGTATTCTCGAGTCCATTTGCCAAGCTGTTTGGGCGAAAGGTCACCGGCAAACAGCCCTTCTGCGACTGCTTCGCCTGCCATCAAGCCTGACTTCAACGCCAGGAAAACACCAGACGAATAAATTGGATCGATGAAGCCACCAGCGTCACCGACCAACACCCAACCATCACCGGCTTGTTCTTTGCAGGTGTATGAAAACTCTTTGGCAACGTGAAACCGTTGGCCTTTAACTACCGACGCATCGATCAATCTGCGTTTGACACCTGGGCAGTTCTTGATTTCCTCGTCGAATGTTTTCTGCGGTGAACCACCACGCTTGAGAAGAAAGTCATTATCCCCAACCAGACCGACACTGACCGTGCCGTTGCCCAGCGGGATGTACCAGAACCAGGCGTCCTTACTTTCAGTATTTAAAATGCAAGTGACTTCAGGATTTCCGCCGCCGGCTCTGACCGCATTATCGAAGTAAGACCAAATCGCTGCCTTCTTAAGGTCCGGATAATACTCTTTCAATTCAAGCCGATTGGCAATCATTGATGATTGGCCCGAGGAATCAATAATCACCTTGGCGACGATTTCCTGTTCTTTACCATCGGCGGTTTGTAGCGTAAGCCGATGAGGACCGTTCTTGCGGATATCGATGTCCAATACACGTGTCTCATCTGTGCAAGTCGCACCGCGGTTGAACGCCGTGTCGTACAACAGTTGATCAAACTTATCACGTTGGACATGCCA
Source organism: uncultured Pirellulaceae bacterium (assembly GCA_964433035.1). GTDB lineage: Bacteria > Planctomycetota > Planctomycetia > Pirellulales > Pirellulaceae > Mariniblastus. The sequence continues at coordinate 24,152 of CAYSQZ010000020.1, forward strand.
TGACTGGTTGCTAGGGCGGTCATCATGATCAGCAAAAATAAATGGCTTGGTTTCCTTGTCGCTGCTACTGACAAACTGAACACCATGCTTGCGAGTGAATCCGACTTTATCCATGTCTGCCACGATGCCCAGCCGCTCAAAAATCCAATAGGCTTCGGGCATCAATGATTCGCCGACGTGAAACCGCGGCATTTTGTCGCGCTCGACAAGTAAAGTCGAATGACCTTGCTCAGCAACGATGGCAGCTGCAGTACAACCTCCAGGTCCAGCCCCGATAACGACACAGTCATAGCTTCGATTTGCAATCATTGGTTTATCCAATATTCAACGACACACAGCACTACAGCTAATGGCGTCTTGATTTTGAGTGATTGGGAGTTCGAGCGAATTGGCCTGAGTCCAAGCCAACGACCGATCCGTATTTTCAGTATTATTATCTACGGCATTTTCGGCAATTCGAACCCAGTGCAAACCGCAATTTTACCTTCGTTTTTAACCGTCATCGCCAAGATTCTCTGATTGTGGACGAATTTTACACCTTTGGGGCTGACTCAGTCTATCTTGCCTGCTACCCCTCAACCAAAAATCCGCCCAATACGTAGAATGCATGCTTATGGCCTCGGGAATTCCGTTGGTCGACAACCCAAACTCGAAGTGATCGACACGACACTATGACAATACGAGATATAACCTTAGGCAAATCTACGTTTGGCAAATCTACGTTTGGCAAATCTACTTTTTTGCTGGCGATAGTCACGATCCTTTCTATCGCACCGGCAGATCTCGCCTGCGGGCAAGCAGTCACGACTGAGGTTGCGGATTCCAAGCCTGGCGAGAAGCAAATTGAAAAGCAATTTTTATCAAACACCCGGCAGCTGACATTCGAAGGCAAACGAGCTGGCGAGGGCTACTTCAGCGCTGATGGATCGCTGATGGTCTTTCAAAGCGAACGACGCGCTGACAATCCGTTCTTCCAGATCTACCTGATAGATCTTGAAAATGGTGACGTCGAACCAATTTCTCCTGGCCACGGCAAGACAACTTGCGCGTGGGTCCACAGAGACAACAATCTTGTTCTCTTTTCATCTACGCAGGACGACCCCGAAGCACGCAACAAACAAAAGGCAGAAATCGAATTTCGTGAATCTGGCCAAACTCGGCGTTACTCGTGGGACTACGACGAAACCTATGAGATCTACGCCTTCGACCGGACCGCCAAAACGTACAACCGTCTAACCGACTCCCGGGGCTACGACGCCGAGAGCTCATACTCGCCCGACGGCAGTTTGATCGCGTTTGCCTCCAATAGAAACGGCTATAGCCAAGAGCTGAGTGCTGAGCAAAAAAAGAACTTCGAAAATGATCCGGCCTACATGATGGATATCTTTATCATGAACGCCGACGGTACCAACGTCAGGCAGCTTACCGATGTGCCCGGCTATGACGGTGGCCCTTTCTTTTCTCCCGATGGAAAAAAAATATGCTGGCGTCGATTCTCAGAATCCGGAGTCACCGCTGAGATCATGACGATGAATCTTGATGGCAGCGAGCAGAAAAAAATTACGCGGATTGGAGCGATGAGCTGGGCGCCGTTTTATCACCCCAGCGGAGAGTATTTGATCTTCACAACCAACAAACATGGTTTTGGGAATTTTGAATTGTACCTGGTCGATGCCGATGGAAAATCAGCGCCGGTTCGAATCACTGACACCGACGGATTCGATGGCTTGGCCAGCTTCACACCTGACGGCAAAAAATTGACATGGACAACTAACCGAACGCCAAAGAAGAAATCCCAGATTTTTCTCGCCGATTGGAATCATCAAGCCGCTTTGAAATCAATCCCGTCTGGCCCTACAGCTGACCGAGGCAATGATCTCGAGACTCGCGAGGCATTCGCCACTGGGACCAAGTCTGCTGAAAATTCAAGTGTTTCGTTTGACCCACAAGACATCGTTCGGCACGTCGATTTCCTGTGTCGTAAAGAGCTTGGCGGCCGTATGACTGGTACGATCGGCGAGCGGAAAGCAACCGCCTACGTTGCCGCGTATCTGGATTATCTCGGGGTCGAGCCAGCGGGTGACGACGGAACATGGTTTCAGAAATTCGACTTCCCCAATGGAGCCCAACTTGGCCAGGTCAATAAACTAACGCTAGCGATCAAAGATCAAACTAAAGAGTTCGTCGTTGATAAAGACTGGCGGCCGCTTACTTTTTCCGGCAACGTTTCGGTTGATCCGACGGAAGTCGTTTATGCGGGTTATGGAATTGTCGCCCCTGAAAAAGACGGCCACGACGAATACGACTCCTATGTTCATCTCGACGTTAAAGATAAATGGGTCATGGTGTTTCGGTTTGTTCCTGAGGACTTAACGCCTCAACAACGACTCCATTTCAAGTTCTACAGCGACCTGCGAAAGAAAGCGTTTCACGCGCGGCAAAATGGGGCCAAAGGCTTGATTGTCGTTAGTGGGCCCAATTCGCAGGTCCGAAAACAGCTTGTCCCGATGCAGAACGATTTTTCACCCAGCGGCTCGAGCATTGCGACGATTAGTGTTACCGATGAAGTTGCCCAAGCCATGCTCTCTGCTGCAGGTAAAAACTTACAGGAACTTCAAGACAAACTTGACGATGGTAATCCTATTATCGGTTTCAATCTTGAGGGTTTCAAAGTCGCAGCAACAGTCGACGTTCAGAAAATCACCGGCCAAGGGCGCAACGTCGTCGGGCGATTGATGGCTGGTGACAAGCCCAGTGATGAAGCAGTTATCGTCGGTGCGCATATTGATCACCTGGGTGCCGGTAAGTCAAACAGCAGCCTGGCCAAGCAGGATGAAAAGAACAATATTCACTTTGGTGCCGACGACAATGCTTCGGGAGTCGCGGCGATGCTTGAAATTGCCGAATATATTGCAAACCAGAAAAAGACAGGCAAGCTCCAGCTTAAACGTGATATTATTTTTGCCGGTTGGTCAGGAGAAGAGCTCGGGCTGCACGGATCTCAGCACTTTGTTGAGTCAACTCAAGCCAACGCCCCCGATGGCAAGAAACGAGAGTACACCACTCACGATTTTGTGCTTGGGATAAATGCTGCTGGCGAATTCACGATCAATGAAGAGTCCGCGACCCGGAACTCACTTGAAGAGTCAGCTCGTTTTATTGCTAAAAACTATCCAGATTTCGAAGTCGAAATCGTTTCAGATTCTGATACGCCAGCCGAGAAGGTCGAAGAGTTGGCGACGATTGTTAAACAAATTGGTTTGAAGAATATCAAGAACACGACTCAAGAAGCCGTTCAGGAGCCTGGCGGTAGTGGCATCGTCGCTGCTCTCAACATGGACATGGTTGGACGACTGACTGACAAACTTGTGCTGCAGGGTGTTAGCAGTAGTACTTATTGGCCCGGTGTCATTGAATCAAAAAACGTGGTCGTTGGATTGCCTTTGACGCTTAGCAGTGAAACCGATCTGCCGACCGATGCGAGTTCGTTTTACAGGGCCGGGGTTCCGATTCTCTCCGCCTTCACCGGCTCACACACCGATTACCATACGCCGCGCGATACACCTGAAAAGCTAAACTATCCCGACGCCGCAAGAATTGCCAAACTAATGGGGCTCATTACACGCGATCTGGTCAAGCGAGACGAAGTTCCTGACTTTATCAAGCAGGAGTCGCGGGCCAAAGAAATTCGGCGCGGAGGAGTACGGGCTTATTTGGGCAGCGTTCCGTCTTACGGGGATGACGTTGTGGGCGTTAAACTCTCGGACGTAACCGCTGGCGCACCGGCTGCGAAGGCTGGCGTGCTCGGCGGCGACATTATCATCGAGCTTGCCGGGAAAAAAATTGAGAACATCTATGATTACACAGCCGTCATCGATGGTTTAAAAATTGGTCAGCAAACCATGATCGCGGTTTTGCGTGATGGTAAACGGCTCGAGTTCAAAATCACTCCTGGCTCGCGGCAGTAACCGATTTTGTGGCACTGCCCAGTTTTTGATTCTTGATAAACGGATTAGTGAATGTCGAAGAAAAAGAAAAAGAAAAGCAAACCATCACAGCCCACCCCAGCCACACCCCGCCCAAGCGGATCTGTTGCTTCAACTCAAAACACGCAATCTGTTGCCTCGCGATACATCTCGCTGGGGCTGTTGATTGCCATCATTTTGATTTTCGTTTTCCTGTTCTACGAAGTCATGGCCCAGTTTCTGGTGCCGCTGTTTTTGGCGGCGCTTCTGGTCGTTGTGTTTCGTCCGCTTCACCAGTGGATTCTTCGCAAGTGCGGTGGGCATGAAACGATTGGAGCCCTCATAACGACGGCTGCGATCATGTTGGCGGTGTTGGTGCCGATTTGTTTATTGTTGGTGCTGGCCGCTGCTGAGGGTCGGGCGGCGTTTCGCCAATTAAATACGTCGCAAATCCATGACGGTATCCAGAAAGTACGCACCAGTTTGAAGCTCGACTTGCCCAAGCCGCTGCAGGTAATCGAAACTGAGCTCCACCAGGCACAACAGGCGGTTGGACTTGGGCCCACCAGAAAAGCCGAACATCATCGGCTGTTGGGGGACGTGTACCAGTCTGCCAAGCAAATCTCGGACGAAAATTCGCTGCCATGGGATGAGCTTGCTGCTCCATCGACTCCGTCTCAGCCGGCCGAGGGGGGCAATCCGGCCGACGGCGACACGCCGGCTTCGACGCCTTGGGGGAATTTTACAAAGTCTATTTTCGACGCCCGGGCGATGCACGCTTCGATGCAGTGGACTCCCGGTGATTCAGAAATTGAAAGGATCGCCCAAGAGAAAAAGCTGCTTGAGTATCAGATGTTGCTCAACAATGCTACGGAGCAATTTACGGAATTTCGTCCGCAGTTGCTCGGCGGAAAAACCAACGCTGCGATCGTAGATCTGGTGAATCCCTCCGGCGAAGACACCAAAAGATATATCGACGAAGCCACAAATTTTCTCAAAGACAATCTGGTGGGATTCAGCCGCACTGGCGTGTCGTTTCTAGGCAGCCTGTTGCTGGGTACTGCAATCATGACTATCGGTCTGTATTTCTTTTTGCTCGATGGACCAAAAATGTTGGAGTCGTTTATGGGCTTGTCACCCATCGACGACGAACATGAAAAGGAGCTTGCTGAGGAATTCGCTCGAGTTAGCCGGGCCGTCGTCGTGGCGACGTTGTTGTCCGCGTTGGTGCAGGGGTTGTTGGCGGGAATTGGATTTTACTTTGTCGGGTTGGATTCCATTTTTCTGTTGACGGTGCTTTCGGCGGTCCTGGCGATGGTCCCTTTCGTCGGCGCTGCAGCCGTCTGGATTCCTTGCAGCCTCTATCTGTTTTTCATTGACAATAACATGACCGCTGCGATCGGATTGGCAATCTACGGCGCGGCGGTTATTTCAATGGCAGACAACGTGATCAAACCGTTTGTGCTGCATGGCCAGTCTAACTTGCATCCGCTGCTGGCGCTGTTGAGCGTGCTGGGGGGAGTTGCGACACTGGGACCGATTGGAATTCTGGTTGGGCCGATGGTGGTTGCGTTTTTGCAGACGTTGCTCAAAATTCTACGACGAGAAATGCGCGACCTCGATCAAATGCCCGTGCCCGTTAACCAAGCCGGCACAGGGCAATAAGCTTCGTTTGAGTCAACGATCCTTGGAGCGGTCAATCGCCTGAGAAGATTCCCAGTGCTGAATAACGCTGGAACGGTTGATCAGGTAAGGCACGATTGGATCAAAGCGCCGGCCACAGTGAGTCACGCCATCGCAGATTTCGTCTGAAGTTACCCAGAAGTTTCGAGAGTCTGAGTCCAGTGCGTCAAGCACGTCGCGGCGATATATCTCAACGTTATAAAACGAGACAATCAAGTGGTTCTTGTTAAACCAGCCAGGCAGTTGGTCGACGAACTCAAGGTTGTGTTGAGCCATATTGGCCACGAGAAAATCTCGAGTCCGATCCAGCTCCAACTCCCAAGCGACTTCGCGAATGGCAGTTTCGCGAAACGACTCCTGTTCCAACCGCTCACCAATGACGAACTCCAACTGCATCGTGAATTCGTTCAACCGCGCCAGCCATCGCACCGACTGGTTGGAAGTATTCCGAATCAATGTTACCGCTAAAGACACCTTGTCCATGTTACCCCCGACACGCATCCATTCTAATAAAGGGAGGTCGCGAGTTATTCTTGTCGCAACTCCCATCTACTGTTCTGCTAATGTTTTAAATGTAAACCGGCAAACTTGTAAACGGCGGATGCCAATTTTTTTTAAGGCAGTTTTGGAGACATCCGTCGCCGGTTCAAGCCCTCGAGTTTGCGGCAACAGCCGATGTTATCTACCTCAGATTGAGTGTTTATTAAGCTTAACGATCAATCGGTCGGTTTGGCTGTTTTGCACAGGTAGTTCGGAACGACCAATAGGCCTGTTCGCTAAATTGAGCGGCGAAGCGCTAGCCGCCGGTTCGTTGCGTATTTACCGACAGCTAACGCCTTGCCGGCGAGTCCTTGGTTGTCTGTATTGAGTTTCACCGGTAAACAATCGAAGGGATAAAGCTGGCGTCAGCTTGATTCGCACCGAGGATTTAAAATTCGCGTTTTACGAGTCTTTAGTGATGCCGCTATCTATTGGAAATAGTGTTACCGAGAAAGATATTCGCGATTGGCTGGACGCCAACGGATATGTTGGTCGGACCGCCAGAATCAACGACTTGGAGCTCCATGCGATTGAGCGGCCCGGCTGGGTACAAGTGTTCGAGTTTCGGGTCCGTGCCAAGGCTAGTCCAGCAATCAACGAACATGAGGGCGAAGAGTCTGAAGCTGGAACCGAATCTGCGTGGCTGGAACGTTTTGGCGTTGTCCTGGACGATGAAAGAAAACGTACTCAAGCGCTGCGAACGCAGATTTGGATCTTCGAAGAAAAAGAACAGCAACAAGCCAAGCTTGAGTCCGTATCCGAGGGAATGCTGGTAAGAAATTCAGGCTCAAACTCAACTGCATTGCTTTGGATTGCCGTCACCGCAATTCTATTTGTTGTAATTGTTTCACTCGTGTCCTGGATGACCTGAGCGGCAGCTAAATCACGATTGACCCAGCCCTGCAAATCTTTGAAGATTGCTTTAATGAATGAGTCAGAACAATTCGCCCCGCAAGACAAACGATCGTCAGTGATCGGTCGTATTGTGCGCCGGCTGATTCTGCTTCCTTTATTGGCGATTGCGGGACTGTATTTTTTGAGCATGACCTCAGCCAAACCTGCCAACTTGGGAGTCGTCGACGGGAAGCTCGCAAAGTGTCCCTCCAGCCCAAATTGTGCGTCAACCTACGCTAGCAAACATGGAAAGTCGATGCCAGCGATTTCCTACATTGGAGATGCCCAGCAAACGCTTGAAAAAATTAAGTCTTCGATAGAATCTAACTACGCTAGGGCAAGTCTTGTTTCGCAATCCGATGGCTATCTGCACTATGAGTTTACCAGCCTGCTTTTTCGGTTCGTTGACGACGTTGAATTCTTAGCCGATGATGAGACCCGCTTGGTTCATTTTCGGTCTGCTTCTCGAGTTGGCCATTCTGACTTGGGCGCCAATAGAAAACGAATGACAAAAATTTTAAAGGGCCTCAATCAATGACCAAACTAATCGTTCTAGTAGTTGGCTTCGCTGTATCGAGTGTGATTGCGATGACTGTTCAGACGCAGCAAGGCAGTTCAACGACTACCTTGCAACAGCGTTCAACCAAATTGCAGCAACCTTCTACTGCTAAACCTCAAGAGGCCAAGTCGATGCCAACTCAATACAACCAGCTTACCGCTAAAGAAGCCCAGGTGATTCAGCGAAAAGGGACCGAAGCGCCGGGAGTCGGAGAGTACACCAACAACAAAGTACAAGGCGTCTACACCTGTCGTCAATGCAATGCGAAACTCTACAATTCAGAGGACAAATTCGAATCCCATTGTGGCTGGCCCAGTTTCGACGATGAGATCAAAGGCGCTGTGAAGCGCTTGCCCGACGCTGATGGGCAACGTGTTGAGATCGTATGCAGTAATTGCAGCGGACATCTCGGGCATGTCTTCGAGGGCGAAAGAATGACCGACAAGAACGTTCGTCACTGTGTCAATTCGATTTCAATGAAGTTTTACGCCAAGGGTCAACAAGCACCTGCGAAAATCGTATTGCCCCAAAAAGCCGAAGGCAGCGCAACGACCGCTCCGTCAGCCAGTGGCACCAAGACTCCAGGCAGCGGTACCAAGTAGGTGTGAAATGGTTTCAAAACCATCACGCCAATATTTTCGTAGAGTCCTGCGGCGCTACTTACAGTCAGGGCTCGTATCCAACCAAAGCCGCTACCACAAATAGTTGGCGGTCGCTTGTTTCCTTGCGTCACTTGATCAGTTGGATTGAGCTGCCGACGTTAATTGTTCCTCCGCTGACCACACGCGCAGTCACACCGCCGTGTCCGCGCATCGCGTTATAGCCGCCCTCGCCGAGGTTCTCTTCCATCCGGCTGCAAGGCGGGCAGTTTCCAGTCACAAACAGGATCGCCTCGCCAATTTGCATTTCGTTTTTTTTCAAGGCTTGCAAATTGATTCCCGAGACGACGATATTGCGGCGGAGCAGGGCAGGGGGAATTGATTCTCGCCCAAGTATCGAAGCAACTGCCGAAATATGTTCTTGCTGAATCAACGTGATCATTCGATCCCCATCTGCAGGGCCGTTGTACCGGTCGCCAAGGAGTCCCTGATCGTTGGCTTCAACCGAATCGAGAACCTGAATCGGTTCGCGCCGACCCGGTCGGACACCAATCCATTGAACCACGCCGATTTGCGGCATCGTTTGCAGCAGCTGTTTCATTTCTAATCCCACGCCTACTCCGATCGTGATTTGATCTCGGCTTTTGTTTCGAGGCTGACATTTTATTGGTAACCCGACGCGTAAGCGAGGAATAATGGGAGAATAAAGTGGAGCATCAAGGTTCCTCGCTGACGCGTCGGGTTACCATTGCAGCGTCAACGGCACGCACGTGCCGGCTCTCTCATTGGTTCTTGTTGGAGCGTGGGGTTGGCGGAGAAGCTTTCGCGCTGCGATAATGGGCTTCGACGATACACGGGTACTTTGCAATATTTTTTGCGTGCTCACCATCGCCACTGGAATCAACAAATTGGAATTTTTGCGTAGAAGGCTAAATGAAACAAAGTCAGTACATTTGGATGAATGGGGAAATGATCCCATGGAAAGACGCCACGGTTCACGTCATGGCCCACGCGCTACACTATGGATCAAGCGTTTTCGAAGGAATGCGTTGCTACGGTACACCCAACGGCCGCTGCATTTTTCGCTTAGAGGCGCACACTAAACGGCTTCTTGATTCAGCCAAACTTTATCGCTATCCGGTTCCTTACTCGGCAGAGCAAATTAATCAGGCGAGTCGCGACATTATTGTAAAAAATGAACTTAGCGAGGCTTACATTCGCCCGTTGATTTTTCTTGGTGCCGGTTCGCTGGGAGTCGTTCCTAACGAAGACGTTCCAACCGATGTTATCGTGGCGGCATTCGAGTGGGGATCCTATCTTGGCGAAGACGGGTTAAAAAACGGTATCGACGTTTGTGTTTCTTCGTGGACTCGAACGACCAGCGCCGCCTTGCCGATACTCGCCAAAGCCGGCGGGCACTATCTCAATGCGCAGCTCATAGGTGGCGAAGCACGTCGTAACGGATTTGCTGAGGGCATCTCGGTAACGGCTCGAGGGACGGTGAGTGAAGGCTCGGCAGAGAATCTGTTCGTTGTACGAAATGGAATCATCTACACCCCGCCGCTTAGCGCTGCAATTCTCAACGGAATCACCCGCGATTCGGCCATCGTCTTGGCCAAGCAGCTTGGCTACGAAGTAGTCGAGCAGGAGATTCCGCGTGAACTTCTTTATATTGCCGACGAATTGTTTTTCACTGGCACCGCCGCCGAGGTCACTCCGGTTCGCTCAGTAGATGGTATCGAAGTCGGTTCCGGCTCCCGTGGCCCGATCACCGCTGCTGTTCAAGCGGCTTTCTTTGGTCTTTTCGATGGGACGACCGAAGACAAATGGGGCTGGCTGGATTCGGTGGAAGCATCGTAAGTTGCTGGACCGGATGAAGAAGCTTCCAAAATGTAGAGCCCTCAGTCGACTTGATCGGAGCAAACATGGCCGAATCAGATTCACGCGAACCATCTGATCTGGAGCACATTCGCAAACGGCCGTCGATGTATATCCATTCGACTGGCCAAATTGGATTGTCATTTTTGGTCGGTGAACTCGCATCAAACTCCATCGATCAATTTCTTGCGGGGAATGCGAGTTCTGTTTTCGTCCGAACCAATCAGAACAAGGTAACGGTCGTTGACGACGGTATGGGTTTACCGTTCGATCGCCCATCCAAAATGGGAAACGCAAGTCTTCTTGAAGACTACATGACAACGGTTCATAAGACGCCAACTGCCGACTCTCATGCTCCGCATATCCATCTTCATTCTTCCTGCGGAGTTGGCTTGGGCGTCGTGAACGCACTTTCTGAATCAGTCGAAGTCCGTTCATATCGGGCAGGCAAACTTTGGCAACAAACTTTTTCACGCGGCAAGGTTGCTTCGAAGCCACGGCAAATCAAACCTGAGGGCTCAAGCGAAAACGGCTTGCTCAAAGGCCGCGGTACAGAAGTCACGTTCACTCCTGATCCAGATATTTTTGAAGACCGGATGTTTGAACCGCTTGGTTTTCGTAAGCGATTGTTTGACGCAGCGCATTTATTCGCAGGTTTGAAAGTCGGCTTGCAGGACGAAATCTTTTTCGCTCCCGATGGCTTAGCGGCCCTTGCTGCGACAACTCTGATCAGCGGCACAGGTCCGTTGCGCGTTCAAATCGACTCAGGACAATTCCATCTGGAGCTGGTTGCTTTTGGACGAGCGGGAAATACGAACTCAAGGGCTGAAAATGCGAAACGAAAAACGAAGTGGATGACTTGGGCTAACGGCTGGAACACGGTTGAAGGCGGAACTCACAAAGACGCTTGCCAAAAAGTCTTCGATGAGTTGAAGTGGAAACCGAAACATGCATTGGTTCACATTGTCATGAAAGAAGTCGAGTTCGCTGGTCCGACTCGACAGAAGCTCGAAGTAGCACATGTCGAGCAAGAGCTTGTCGAAAATTTACTTAAGCCCATTGAAGCTTATTGCCAAAAGTACGGGCAGGGAAAGTTTTGGGAACACTATCGGCCAGAGTAGAAAACCAATGAATTTGATCAAAAACTGTTTCGTTAAACCGCTTAATCTGAATGGCTAGTGGTCTGTCAGATTTGAATTGACGGGTGCCATGTTTACGCTCGCGTAAACATGCTCACGCAAGCGTGAAGCATGGCACCCGTTTTCATGGCGCCCGTTTTGCTATTCATTTCAGGATTGAAGGACCACTAGTCATTCCAGCGGAACACTGCCAGAGCAATTACAAATGGCAGTATGCACCAAGTGATTATTATCGCAAACTCGGGACCCAGAGTCGTGATCGACTTTCCGTCCATCATCACCGCCCGCAGCGAATCGATGATCGGAGTCAGTGGCAGCAGTTTGATGATCGGTTGTACAAATTCGGGAAACCGTTCGTAGGAGAAGAAAATTCCGCAGAGCGTCCACATTGGCAACATCACCAGATTCATTAACCCCGATGCGGTTTCGAGCGTTTGGGCTCGAGATGCTACCAACAAACCAATCGCTG
>CAYSQZ010000021.1:0-32057 GCA_964433035.1 uncultured Pirellulaceae bacterium
TGAATCACCTTGGCCTCTTTGCCAAATTTTGGCAGCCCGGAACTGTAAAAACAAGACTTGCCAAATCGATTGGAGAACAAGCGGCTTGCAAGGTCTACCGCTGTTTCGTCGATCACTTGCTGGATCGACTCCAATCAACTGGCGATACCCGCTGCGTCGTTTTCAGCCCACCCGAAAAACAATCTGATTTCCGCAGCGCGATCGATGACTCGTGGGACACTCTCCCACAATCTGACGGGGACCTTGGAGTTCGAATGGGTACCTATTTTGAGTTTCAGCTCAAACAGATGGTTGCGGCGATGAACCCGGATGCTACGGTAGCAATTGCCAAGGTCGTAATTATTGGTGCCGATTGTCCTCTGTTGGATTCTACAATTGTATCTGCAGCGTTCGATTTGCTTGATCAAGCCCCTGTTGTGATCGCGCCCAGTGATGACGGAGGTTATTGCTTGATCGCTATGAACAATCAACTGGGCAAATTCCCGGATCTGTTTTCAGATGTGGATTGGGGAACCGCTACCGTTCTGGAGCAGACACTGGAACATTTAAAGCGACAGGAAATCGACTATCGCCTGATGGAGCCACTAAACGACGTTGACGAGATCGAGGATTTGCTTGAGTTAAAGTCAGACTTGGAATCTCGATCGCGCGACGATCTCGACGAGCGATTGTTAAGGCAGGTCGAGATAGCCGCCAGTTCGGTTGATCAAGCAGGCGGTGCATCGCAGACAAAACCTGTCGCTCCTTCGCAGGGCCAATCCAATGCGTAACATCGTCGTCGGTGGCGGCGTTATTGGACTCTCGATCGCTTTTGAATTGTCGTCTCGTGGTCAGAATGTTGTCCTGATCGAACAAGACAAATTTGGTCGTAAAGCCTCGTGGGCCGGAGCAGGTATTTTGATGCCAGCCAACCGCGAGACTGCCATCCATCCAATTGAGCACCTTGAAGCGATCGGGCACGATGCGCATCGCCAGTGGTCGCAACGGTTGTTGAAGCAGACCGGAATTGACAACGGGTTTCGTGAGTGCGGAGGTTTGTACCTTGCCCGGACGCTAGGTGAAGCGGCGGCGTTGGCTGGTCTGCTCCTGGAATGGGGTGAGCGGCAAATTGAGTTTGAGCAGCTCGACTTCACCGAATTTTCAAAACGTTTTGAGTACCTTGCCGATTCGATCGTCGACCAGTCAACTTTCAAAGCCGTTTGGGCTTCTGGCGAATCGCAGTTTACCAATCCGCATCACGTCGAAGCCCTGATCGCGGCTTGTCAAAGACTGGGCGTTGAGATGATCGAGGAATCTGGGCCGGCAAGTGTTAATGTTTCGGGTCAGAGGATCGAGTCGGTTTCAACCTCGCAGGATCAATTTACTGGCGACAACTTTATATTTGCGGCGGGCCCCTGGACCGAAGCGCTGATCGAACCTTTGGGTGTGCCGCTTCCGATGCAACCGGTTCGAGGGCAGATCGCAATGTACAAAGTTGATCCCACGGTTGCACCAAACGGCGAACTAGCCAACGGGCCAATCATTAATGAAGGGTCACGGTATCTGGTGCCACGGACCGATGGACACATTCTCGCTGGAGCGACGATCGAGGAAGTCGGTTTCGACTGCCAGACAACTCCGTCTGAGATTGCGGGTTTGCGTAACTGGGCTCAGAGCGTAGCCCCTCAGCTGGATGATTCAACGTTTGTTAAATCCTGGGCGGGGCTGCGTCCGGGGACATACGACGGATTTCCATATCTCGGCCAACTGGGGCAATTTGAGAATGCGTTGGTTGCTACTGGTCATTTCAAAACCGGGCTTCAGCTATCCACCGCCACCGCGATCGTATTGGCGGATCTAATCGAAGGAAAGAACCCAGATTTTGAACTCAATTCACTAAGTCCCTCACGCGTCAGCGATCACCAGTCAAACGAGATTAAGTAAACGTGGCTGTGCGGGTTTGCAAAGCCGACCGTCTTGAGCTGGCCTGCTTCGGGAAATTGAGCCGCCATTTCATTTACGATTTCGTCTTCGATCTCCAGTGCCAGTTCAGGCGTGCCCCGCACGATCAACCAGGCGCCGCCACTGTTTTTGATTGTCTCGATGTCAGAGGCTCGCGTATGTTCTCCAGGCAATGTCGGGATCGCAATCACTTGGCGCGATGAGGTTTCGTTTTCGGTCCCTGACGGAGTTTGAGTATCGATTTGATAAATCCCTTTGACGGGAAAACGTAGATAGGCTTGAAACTCAGCCGCAGAGTTTTCCAGCGCGTCGACGTCCTCTATTAAATTGGAAGCCAGCAACACAGGGTGGTTACGCTTGGCTTGATTGGCATTGATTTGATCAACCGGAGATTTCCAGTCCTCCCAACGCAACCCTGGCAATTCGCCAGCGTCAAAGCCACTGGTAACGAACTTTCCCGACGTGATTGGCGACCAAATCAGACTTACCGCAATCAAGGCAATCGCCAGGAAGAGTCGAATTTTTCGAACGTCAATAAATCCGATTGCCAGTCCAGCGAATATCGGCATTGCTGCCGCCCCGACCAGCGTGTAGCGAGCAAGCGCCATGGGCGCGACTTCAAGCAAGTCAAACGCGACAACCAGAACCGTTGGCATCAACGCCCACAGCGCAACGAATCCGAGTTGACAATTCCCAAGGCGCTTCTGAACCGCTGGGCTTCCCCTTTCTTTGCCGGACAAGATCGCAATCAATATCGCCGCAGCGGGCACCAGCAGCCAAATCCCTGCTGGCAATGCTTGTTGAAGCAACAATTCAGGAGTCGATGAAACGGATGACCAGTTGGAGCGTCGAGCCGCCAGTTGTCCCAGTTGAAGAAACGCAGGAACGCAAAGGGCCGCCGCAACTACCGAAGCCAGCAGTAAACGCTTTAAGCTCTTCCCAATTAACAATGCGATGCAAACAAATATCGCCTCACCGGCAAACAGCCAAGCCGAAGTGACGTGCGTGTAAAAGAGCAATGCAGTGACCAGCGATAACCAAACCCACTGAGAGCTGTTGCCGGTTAGCTCTGGGGAACCGGCTGTCTCAGATTCGGCTTCAACCGATTCGATCTGTGGGCCATACCAATTGATCAAACGCCAAAACAAAGCGACTTGAACAACGCCCAGAAACTGGACCAGAGCATACGGTCGGGCTTCGGTCGCATAGTAGATGAACTGAACATCCAGTGCGATCAAGAGCGAAGTCACCACCGCAGCAATCGTGCTGCCGGTCCAACGCAGTACCAGCCAAGCCGCCGCAATGATCGTTCCGGTCCCGGCAATCAACGAAACCAGTCGAAGTGAAAACTCAGTTTCCCCGAAAACTTCGACCGACAACCAGCTTATCCAGAAGTAAAGTGGCGTTTGATTGCCACTGAGAGCTCGTTGATAGACTTCGCCAAGACTTCCAGCAACACTCCAGCTGGTGTGAAGCTCATCGAGCCAGAGAATCTCGCTCGATGCAATCAACCAACGAACCCATCCGCCCACCGCTGCGACCAACAAGACGAACAACAACGCTGGCCAGATCCTCGGGCTATTTGCCGTTTCACGCGGCATCGACGGTTTTTTGATGAACTCGATTCTTGGCAACGATAAAGCGATTCAATCCAAATCCTTCGAGCATGTTTTTGGCTTGCTTGAACTCTGGAGACTCTTCGCCGTCGTGAACCATTAATGTCGCATCGACCATGTGCCGAGGACGACTAAGTTCGGCCAGCAATTGCTGGGATGGCCCGGTGTCAACGATCACCAAGTCAAAATAGCCGCGGACTTGATCAATCAGCTCTCCCAAATTGTCATAGATAAATCTCGGCCAAGACGATCTTGTCACTGTCGGAGCCAGCGGCATAACACACAGATTCATCTTTTGAGAGCGAATGATCACTTCTGCTGCCGGCAAGTTTTGGTTGACCGCGTTGACCCAGGAAAGAGTCGGCGCAAGTCCGATTTGCGAACTGAGATTGTTGGTGCTGGTCACGTCGGCATCCACTAACAAGACGTTTTTCCCGAATGCCGCCACCCAACGAGCCAGCGAAATCGCAATCGATGACGTGCCTTCGCCCCGAGTCAGGCCTGTGATGGCAAGCCGTTGACAACTTGGAGAAAGCATTTCAAAAACCGACTCAGCCAGGTGGTCGATCGCTTGACCTCCCGAGACAATCATTTGATTGGTCACGACCGGCCAGCGGAAGTCTTCGACATCCCAAGCCGCGATACCGGTTGGAATTTCTTTACGTGAGCTTGACAAAATCTCTGCCGCAACGGCTTCGGCCTGAGTTGGCATGCTAATCAGTGGCGGAGGGCAAGCGACTTCGCATACTTCCGACTCACACGCGTCGGACTCACATGCTTTGGACTCACACGCCTCCAATTCTTCTGGCTCTGGCGATAAATGATCGGCCAATTCCGCCAGATGAGCTTCTGTTTGTTGAAGTGAATTGTAACTCTCATCTGTCTCGACTGAGTCGATACCAAAGTAGTGGTTGGAGCCGGCAGGCACTGGCTCTTCTGGCGTATCGAATTGCCGCCGCTTCGATTCATCAACCTGCTTGGCTTGGGCCAGCGACACGGCTGCATTCAAATGAGCGTCGGTGTCAAAGTGCTCTCTGACGCGTTGCTCAAATACGGGTTCAGGCATCTCAGTGATTACCGCCGCGATTGCTTTGGATACCGCCGCGATAAACGATTGTGTATCTCCGGCTTCGACCGGAGCTGACTTTTCTTCTTGCTCTTCCGAAAGATCGAACATCTTCGAATAGGGAAACATCGCCGCACGCGCCTGCTCGCTCGGGGCCTCCATTGGATGAGCTTCATCGACACGATGAACAGCGCTTTTATTTTCAGCTGGGGCCGGGGGAGTATATACAACACCAGAGATTTCTTCGAAACGAACCCCCTTGGGAGTTCCGCTCGAGACCTCGGGAACTTCGGTGACACGAACCTGATCCGTGTCGGTCACGCTGGAGAATTCACCGCTAGCGAATCTGGAGAAATCCTGCGAGTTCGATTCTCGTGTAACGCCAGTGGGGCGAGTACCGCTGAAACGCGGAGGCTCAGAAGTAGATTCGTCGGCTTCAATTTTCCTGCGAAGCCATTGCACGTATTCGGTCAAGCTATAACCACGAGCATGAGAATGTGGCTCAGACGAGTTGGCTGGGTCAATTCGAAGTGAACCTTGCTTGCCTAGTTGTCTTGGTACGGGCCGAATCACCGCAGCAACAGGTTTTTTGCGGGAATTCTTCCGAGTAGCTGGCGACACAGGCAACGGCCCGCCAGGAATACCGGCGACAGATTGATCTAATATTGAACGGTTCATAGTTAATCTACTGAATTAGAATGCTGGATCTGATTGTCTATTCATCGGTTCGGATTGTAGCCACCTTGAGTCATCGGTAGATTAGATGGGTTAATGGGATGAAACTCACGAAACAGTTGCCAGCGTTGCTTTCCTAGTTATCGCTGTTTGCCAGGATTCCGCCAAAGAGAACTAAAACTAGTGTCAGTTGCTAATCAAACCAGCCGTTCCAAACTATTCCTAGATCGCCTCGCCAAAGAGATTTTGATTCTCGACGGAGCGATGGGCTCCATGATCTTTGGGCTTGGTCTATCCGAAGAAGAAGTCCGAGGTGAACGTTTTAAGGACTGGCATCACGATCTGAAGAATTGCACCGATGTGTTTGGTCTTACTCATCCCGAGAAGATCACGGACTTGCATCGACAGTACCTCGAGGCTGGCGCTGACATCATCGAGACCAATACGTTTCAAGCCAGTCTCGTTGGGCTCAGCGATTTTGAATTTCCCGAGGAACTCGTTCGCGAGATCAACTTCGCCGCCGTTGCCAACGCTCGAAAAGCTACTGACGAATACACGCTTAAGACTCCTGATCGGCCTCGTTTTGTCGCCGGTTCGATCGGGCCGACCTCCAAGCAAACTGCGATCAGCACGGATGTCGAAGATGCGTCATTCCGAAACACCACGTTTGAGGAAATGGAAGCCTCCTACTACATCCAGGTCCAGGCGTTGGTCGAAGCCGGTGTTGATATCCTCTTTCCTGAAACAGTAATTGACACGCTCAATCTAAAAGCCTGTCTATTCGCCATCGCAAGGTACTTTGAGGATTCGGGCAATAAAATTCCAGTGATGGTTTCGGGAACGTTTGCTGAATCAGGCTCCACGTTTGTGTCCGGCCAGGTCGTCGAAGCGTTTTGGAATTCGGTTTCGCATTTCCCGATGGTCAGCGTTGGCATGAACTGCGCGCTGGGCCCCGATATTATGCGGACGCACATTGAAGAGCTCTCCAAAGTCGCAACGCCATACATCAGCTGCCACCCCAACGCGGGGACTCCCAACGAGATGGGTGAGTTCGACTTGGGGGCCGATGAGATGGCGGCCACGATCAAAGAGTGGGCCCAGAACGGCTGGCTTAACATCGTGGGCGGTTGCTGCGGGACGACGCCTGCACACATCAAAGCGATTTCAGAAGCGGTTCGAGGCGTAACGCCACATAAGCCAAACGATATCAAACCGCTGACACGGCTCTCGGGCGCCCAGCCGCTCACGATGCGTGAAGACGCGAACTTTCTGATGGTCGGCGAACGAACCAACGTTACCGGTTCGCGCAAGTTCGCTCGCTTGATCCGCGAAGAAAAATTCGAAGAAGCGATCGAAGTTGCTCGCGATCAAGTTCAAGGCGGCGCTGCAGTCATTGACATTAACATGGACGACGCGCTGCTCGATGGCGAAGCCGCGATGACGAAGTTCCTGCGCTTGATCGCTGGCGAGGGAGATATTGCTGCGGTTCCAGTCATGATCGACAGCTCCAAATGGTCGGTCATCGAAGCCGGTCTGCGGGCGGTGCAAGGCAAAGCGATCGTCAACTCGATCAGTCTTAAAGAAGGTGAAGAAGAATTTCTGGAGCGGGCCAAGCTCGTGCGGCGATATGGTGCGGCAGCTGTTGTGATGGCATTTGACGAGAAAGGCCAAGCTGTCGAGACCGACGACAAGGTGCGCATTTGCAAACGTGCTTATGACCTCTTGGTCGAAAAAGTCGGAATGCCTGCCGAGGATATTATCTTTGATCCGAACATTTTGACCATTGCTACGGGAATGGAGGAGCACGATAACTACGCGGTCAACTTTTTCGAAGCCACCAAGCAGATCAAAGAGGTTTGCCCGGGAGCGAAGATATCTGGTGGCGTGTCCAATGTGAGCTTCAGCTTCCGAGGCAACAATGTTGTTCGCGAAGCCATCAATGCCGCTTTCTTGTATCACGCGATCCAGGCCGGGTTAGATATGGGGATCGTTAACGCTGGTCAGTTGGAAATCTACGAAGAGATCGACAAAGAGTTGATCGTTTACGTTGAAGACGTCTTGCTCAACCGCCGGCCTGATGCGACCGACCGTCTGTTGGATTTTGCAGAGACATTCAAAGGTACCGGAAAGAAGAAAGGCCGCGTCGAAGATCTCACTTGGCGTGAAGGGTCCGTCGAAGAGCGGTTGTCGCATGCGTTGATCAAGGGAATCGACAAATACGTAGTCGATGATACCGAAGAGGCCCGTCTAAAGTACGACAAATGTCTTTCGATTATCGAAGGCCCGATGATGGACGGAATGGCGATCGTGGGCGATCTGTTTGGCAGCGGCAAAATGTTCTTGCCACAAGTCGTCAAATCCGCCCGCGTGATGAAAAAAGCCGTCGCTCATCTGTTGCCGTTTATGGAGCAGGAAAAGATCGACGCGGGTCTGGAGAGCCAGTCCTTTCGCGGCACAGTTCTTATGGCGACCGTCAAGGGAGACGTACACGACATCGGCAAGAATATCGTCGGCGTGGTATTGGGCTGCAACAACTACGAAGTCATCGATCTTGGTGTCATGGTTTCCTGTGACAAGATTCTCGAGGCTGCCGTCAAACACAACGTTGACATGATTGGGCTTTCGGGGCTGATCACTCCCAGCCTCGATGAGATGGTTTACGTCGCTAAAGAAATGAAGCGGACGGGCATGAAGGTTCCTCTGTTGATTGGTGGCGCAACGACCAGCGACAAACACACCGCCGTCCGAATCGCACCTCACTACGAACATGGAGTCATTCATGTGCTCGATGCCTCACGTAGCGTTGGTGTTGTTGACAAACTGATCAGCGAAGATCTCAAGCCTGGTTTCATGGCCGATAACGAGGCGCTGCAGGCCAAACTGGTCGCAGGGTTTGAAGAACGGAAAATGACGCTGGTTCCTTACGAAGAAGCGTACGCCAAACGCTTTTCGACCGACTGGGCAAGCATCGACGTGGCCAAGCCGGGGTTCACCGGTACTCGGGTTTTGACAACCGATGGCGACCAAACTATCAGCTTGGAAGAAATTGCCGAGTTCATCGATTGGACTCCGTTCTTTATGTCTTGGGAGCTTCACGGAAAGTATCCCAAGATTCTCACCGACAAAGTCGTTGGCAAAGAAGCAACCAAGCTGTTCAATGATGCTCAGGAAATGTTGAAGAAGATTATTGGTGATAACCTGCTAACGGCCAAAGGGATCTACGGATTCTGGCCTGCCAACAGCGACGGTGACTCGGTGATTCTGTACGGCGATGATTCACGTTCCAGTGAGTTGACTCGGTTCCACATGCTTCGTCAGCAATGGCAACGCAAGGGGATCGAACATTTCCGCTCGTTGGCCGACTATGTGGCTCCAGTCGATAGTGGGCGGGAAGACTTCGTGGGTGGTTTTGCAGTCACGACCGGACATGGTTGCGATGAATTGGCGGCCAAATATCGGGAAGATCTTGATGACTATAACGCGATCATGGTCGCAGCGCTGGCGGATCGTTTGGCCGAAGCGTTTGCGGAGATGCTCCACCAGCGGGCGCGGGTTGATTGGGGGTTTGGCCTCAACGAAGGCTTGTCGAACGAGGAATTGATCAAGGAAAAGTATCGAGGTATCCGTCCGGCAGCAGGCTATCCGGCTTGTCCCGATCACACCGAAAAGCAAACGCTTTGGGAGCTCATGGACGTTGAATCAGCGACCGGAATCAAGCTTACCGAGTCCTACGCAATGTGGCCCGGAGCGGCGGTCAGCGGTTTGTATTTTGCACATCCCGAGTCCCGCTACTTTTCGATCAACAAGATTACCAAGGATCAAGCCGAGCATTATGCGAAACTCAAGGGCGAATCGCTCGAGTACGTCGAACGTTGGTTGTCGCCGGTGTTGAGCTACTAAGCGACCCGCGGAATTGAAAGCGGTTGAATTGGCCGAAGGAAGATTCAGTGGTGTTGGTGGTGTTGACGATGCCGATCACTGCCGCTGCAGGGAGCCAAAGCACTTTGCGGGGTGGTGTTGTTGGTGTTGGTGGTGTTGGTGACGGTGTTAGCTATGTGGTGGCGGCCGCGGGGGTGCAATTTCATGCAGGCCGGTGGGAATAAGCCAACGGCAATCATGGTTTTACGCCAACACCGCCTCAGTTGACGCAGATCGCGCCGACGGACCGCTGAAGGTCGCTGTTCGCCAATGGCGAGAGCTTCTCCGGAGAGATGCAGTTCATGCCAATGGCAATCATGGTTTTACGCCAACGGCGTTAGATCAATAGCCCAAGGTTCTTGAACCTTGGGAACCATGAACACGCACCGCGCACAATCCCAACGGGATTGGATCAGGTCGGGATGTAATGGTCAAACCTCATTGGGGTTTCGTTACGTGGTTGGCCTTACCCAGGCTGTTGATTAAACCCCGTTGGGGTTTAGGGGCGCTCTGCTTGTGAACCTTTCCCAACCGCTTCGAATCCCAGCCGTAGACACATTACGAGTCCTGTGCCCTCGTGCTTGAGTGTTTGAGCAACTAAGATCCCTCGATGGCTGATCATGAATCCAATCCATACGCTACCTCTTCGGTGTTGCACGACGGTGGATCGGAAACTGTAACAATGACCACCCAGGAGGTCTCACCTGAAAACGACCCCCACCATTGGCGGAACTTTGGGCTGTCAATTGTTTATATGGTCCTCATGCGGATTGGATGGATTTTCAAAACCGAGAGTATCATTATGCCGGCGGTTCTTGATGTGATCGGCGGATCGGGCTGGTTGCGAGGATGCTTACCAATGCTCAACCGTTTGGGGCAAAGCTTGCCACCGCTGCTGGTATCGGATCGAGTTCGAAATGCTCGCTATAAAAAGTTGGGCATGTTTGGCGCCACGTTGACGATGGGAATTTGCTTTCTTTCCCTTTCGGCAGTCTGGTTTGTAACCGGTGGACAAAAAAGTTTTTGGTTCGGTCATCTTCCTGGTCATCTATGCGGTTTTTTTTACCGCGACGGGCATCAACATTCTCTTGCTCAATACGCTCACGGGAAAGCTAATTAAGGTCAAGCGGCGTGGAGCGGTGTCTTTGTATGGGACGGTTGTGGGGTCCGCGCTGGCTGTGATTTTTGCCTGGCGGTTACTCAGGATTTGGTTGGTCGATGAAGGGGTTGCTGGAGAAGGCGCCCAGTCGAGCTTTGGGTTGATTTTTTGCTTTACTGGCACACTGTTCGTCGCTGCCGCAGTGAGCGCGCTATTTTTTAAAGAGAGGCCAGATGTTCGCAGTCAAGCAGGACGCAGCGCCGTCGAGTTGTTCAAAGCGTTTTTTGCCACGCTGCGAGACGACAGGAATTTTCGCACGCTCGCCACCATTGCAGCGTTGTTTGGTATGTATCTGACGTTGTTTCCTCACTACCAACGTTTGGGCCGCGACCGGCTGGAGCTGAGCTTGAGCGCTTTGATTCCCTGGGTGATTGCACAGAATATTGGAGCGGCGTCGTTCAGTATTCCTTCGGGTTGGATTGCAGACCGATACGGGAATCGTTTGGTACTGCGGATTTCAATGCTTTTGCTTTGCACCGGTGATGGCGGTCGTTATCGGGCAGTTTGAAAATGTGAACAGCGGATGGTTTACGGCGGTGTTCTGTTTGCTTGGTCTGACGCCCGTTGCGATGCGATACATGAGCAACTACACGCTCGAAGTCTGCGAAAGCAAAGACCATCCTCGCTACCTGAGCACACTTGGGATTGCAATGGCGGCTCCGCCGATCTGTTTGAGCCCTTTGATGGGCGCGCTGGTCGATTGGGTTAGTTTTGAATTCGTGTTTGGAATCGTGATCGTTTGCATTTTTATCGGCTGGCTGCTGACGTTCCGAATTCTGGAGCCGCGGCTCAACGACTGAGGAAAGTTTCGCTCTTTGATTCGCAAGATGTTGCATGGCATTAGCGATGGACACAGCACTACTTAACTGCTGCAGTGGGGGATTTTTGACAGGATTACAGGATGAACCTGATAACCAAAACGTTCTTGCATCCTGTCAATCATGTTTATCCCGTCAGAAAAATCGCTCAGTTTGAGTAGCTATTCAGTAGCTATTCCAAACATCGAGGTGTTGTATGCCTCCAGGCGTTGGGGTGTGCGAATCGTTTTCTTGGTCGGCCGTTTCCGACGGATAAACGGGATAATTCACCTATTCGGTGCCCTTGGATTTTACTGACATCGGAGATTGGAATCGTCGATAAATCATCAGTGCATTCAAAATTTGAGAGATCCCATGCTTGTCAAAATAGTTCTCTGCTACAGCGTCATCGTCGCTACGCTGACCCTTCCTCAGCCACAAGTTGATTTGACTGGAATTAAATGCGTCGTCCAAGGCGAGCGGTCAGCGATTCAAACCGCGACCGTGGGATACAAGAACGGGAGAATTTACCTGTGTAGCGATCACTGCGCCGAAGCCTTCAAGCAAGATGTTGAGTTGGCGGCGGATGCCAGATTCGCCGTCAAAGCCAATCATCAACTGGTTCTGACTGGGCAGTACGTTCAAAAGGTTTGCCCGATCTCTGGAAAGGCCGTGGACGAGATTCACAACTTGACCATTGCAGCCGTGGAGATCGGTTTCGGCTGTGCTCAATGCCGAGCAAAAGTTTCTGAGCTTGAAACAATCGAAGAGAAAGTCGCGCTGCTGTTTTCCGATGAAGCGTTTGAAAAAGCGTTCGTACCCAAGCCAGTAGAAGCCAGTTTGGCTTACACCCAGAGCAACTCTGCGCCCGAGCCAAAAGGTGGAAGCAACGTTTCCCGAAAGGAAGAAAAGGTAAGCCAGCTCGTAGCCGAGCGTCCTGTAGAGAAAACGTCCGAGAAAAAATAAGGTTGCCCGAGCCAATCGCTTTGAATGGTTAGCTTGGGCTGTTGCAATGCAAATCATACGCGTCCTGGTTGGACGCCTTGAGATTATACTGACTGACAAATGGAGTTTGAGAGATGTCGACGACTGAGAAAGATTACGATCCAATTACTGATCCCCGACCAGAGGATCTACATTCTTATGGAATCGTAAATGCGCTAATTTGGTTTACCGTTCTGTTGGTAATTGCGTTGGTGATTTACTGGCTGGTGTTTTAGGCGGTCTCAAAACGAGGGCTGTGAGTCGCCCTGCCCCATCGCTTCACGTCCGACCTCCCGCAAGCAAGTGGTAAATGGTAGCCCGACGCGTAAGCGAGGAAGAAGCGACAACTGACTTCGCCCTCGCTTAACGTGACGGGCTACCATTAAATTTGAGCCATTTGATTGATCTATCCGCAGCGGCAGTGCTTTGGCATAATTTCTGGACCTTCAGAACTTGGCCAAGGACGGACCGATGCGGATCTTTTTTTCAGTAGGCGAACCGAGCGGTGACCTGCACGGCTCCAATTTGATTCGCCGATTGAAATCTCAACGGCCAGACATCGAGTGCGTTGGTTTTGGTGGCCCCAAGATGGCTGCTGCCGGGTGCGAGCTGCACTTTGAGCTAACCACAATGGCGGTGATGTTTCTCGAAGCCCTCAAGAACATCCGTTTCTTTTTTCGCTTGATCGCCCAAGCCGATGATTACTTTGCCAAAAACGATATCGATGCTGTTGTGTTGATCGACTATCCAGGGTTCAACTGGTGGATCGCTAAAAAAGCCAAGCAACGACAGATTCCGGTTTTCTATTATGGCGTTCCGCAAATGTGGGCTTGGGCTCCATGGCGGGTCAGGAAGATTCGCAAGTACGTCGACCACGTGCTTTGTAAGCTTCCCTTTGAAGTCGATTGGTTTGCTGCCCGGAATTGTAAGGCAACCTACGTGGGGCATCCGTATTTTGATCAGCTCCAATCTCAGCAGTACGATCAGCAGTTTATTGCTGGGCT
The DNA here is from genome assembly GCA_964433035.1 of uncultured Pirellulaceae bacterium. Taxonomy (GTDB): domain Bacteria; phylum Planctomycetota; class Planctomycetia; order Pirellulales; family Pirellulaceae; genus Mariniblastus. Next base: position 13,161 of record CAYSQZ010000021.1, read on the forward strand.
GACGCGAGCTTCGCAGGACGCACAAGACACCGAGGACGCACAAGATAACGATGGCAAGCATACGCGTTTGTTGGCGTTGCTTCCCGGTTCCCGAGATCAAGAAGTTCGCAGCGTGCTGCCGCTGCTGCTCAGCGCCGCCGAAAAAACAGTGAAGCAGGTCCAGGATTGTGGTGTCGTAGTTGCTTGCTACAACCAAAAACAACAAGCTATGGCGCAGGAGATGATCCGAGAGCGTGGGCTTGCTTATCCTACGTTCGTTGAACGTACGCCTGAGTTAATGGTCGCCGCGGATGTTTGTTTGGCTTGTAGCGGCTCGGTTTCGCTTGAACTATTGCACCACCGCAAGCCAACGATCATCCTTTTCAAAGTTAAGCGTTGGTTGATGGCGGCTCAAGCGATTTTGATGCGTTGCAAGTACATTACGCTGGTCAATCTGATCGCCGCCGGGGACATTGAACGAACCAGCTGGCGTCCGTACGATCCCGATGCTGTCGATGCCCAAGAGGCGGTCATGCCGGAATATTTGACCACTGGCGATCCTTCAGACAAGGTCGCCGCCCGTACGGTTGCGTTGCTCAGCGATGAATCGTTGAGGCAGGAAAACATCGACCGGCTTGATGAGCTTGCTCGCCAATATGCGATTCCCGGGGCAACCGATCGCGCGGCGGATTACATACTGGAAAAAATCCTGCAGCGACTTGGGGTCCCAGAGAATTCTCGCTCTGAAGACAGTCAGGAACAGCAGGAAAAGCAATCAACGGAGTCTCCAGAGAATCGTAGTGCCGCGTAGAAGTTCCAAATTTTCGCCTGAGTATTTTCCGTAGTGGACAAGCTAACGAGTCCTGCGGCAAACAAAGCATCCTGAATTTGATATGATTGCGCGTGTGCGTGAAGCGAGTTGTTCGCAGCAATCTTCAATCCGGGATCGGCAGTTTGAGTTTGCCGGTAGAACAAAATTATTACGTCAACATTTTTCAGTATTGCACGGAGTTACGAGTCCTGCGTGTTTCTTGCAGATAAGGGACTCGTAACCTCGTTCACTACCTATAGCACGGATTTTGACAAATCTAAACCAACGGTGAGGCAGCAGTGTTTTTAAGCGAGCCAGGTCAAACGGCGTACGATATTAACTTTTCGTTTCTGGGATTTCCCGTCCGAGTACATCCCGCGTTTTTTATTCTGCCTTTGTTGCTTGGCAAAGGGTTAGTTTCATACGCGGTTATTGCTGATCCAGAAGGGATGAACATGGGAGCAGGATTAGTGTTGGTCGCAGCAATCTTTTTTGTCTCAATTTTGATCCACGAAGTTGGTCACGCGGTCGCGTTTCGCTATTACGGAATTCCTTCTCGAATTGTCCTGTATTGGATGGGCGGTCTGGCGATCCCAGGTGGTGCTGGAGGAAAATGGGGCAATCAAAAACGCTCGCAATCGCTCAATTCCAATCAGCAGATCGTCGTTTCGCTGGCTGGACCGGTCTTTGGCTTCTTGCTTGCTGTCGCGGCTGTGGGAATCGTGTATTTGGTAGGCGGCCATGTAGTGAAATACGATGGAACTATTCCATTGCCTTTGCCAATGCTCGAGGGAACCATGCTTGCCGGTAGCGGGCCTGCTTTCGTTTTGTTGTGGGGTTTCATTGTACTGAACATAATATTGAATCTTTTCAACTTGGTCCCGATTTATCCACTTGATGGTGGCCAAGTGGCCAGACAGCTGATGATTCAAATGGATCCTCAAGACGGTCCCAGGAATAGTATTTACCTTTCGATTGCAGTCGCAGTTTTGGTTGCGCTTTTTTGCTTTTCAATAAAGCAGCAATACCTCGGGGTGTTTATGGGATTCATGGCTTGGTCGAACTATCAGACGCTGCAGCGCTTCAGTCGTCCCTGGTGACAACGCTCGTGCTGGAGAGAGCTCAGACGTCAAGGAAAGTTGCGCTCTACATTGGCTTGCGGGAAAGCTGGCCCGACATCATCAGGTAGGCCGCGCCCCCTATCAAACTGACCAGTGGAGCTGCGAAAAGAAATCCTACGCACATCGCCAAAATCCCCGCGATCATGATCCCGATACTGGCAAGCCATAATACAACGGCTGTACCAACGTTTAGCTTAGCGATTGGTTTTGCCATCGAAAACGACTGCATGGCTTTTGCTTTGCCGTCGACGACTAAGTAGTAGAAAGGCCAGTAGAAGAGCACTAGCAGGATACCTGGAATGATCAGCGCGATGAAACCGAGAAAGACTATCAAGCCAAATACAATTGAAGCGCCAAGGGTTCGAAGGAACAGCGGTCCCCCTCCAAACAGATCGCCGAACTGCGCGGTCTGACCCCGAAGCAATTTAAGCGAGATGTGCGCCTGGCCAATGCCAAGAAAGGTCGTTGCTATGTTTTCCACCAGCATTAATCCCAAGGCAATAAAAGCAAAGATTTCGTTTCCTTGTTGCTGCCCTACGACACTAAGGAACCCACGGACAAAGCCTATTCCCCCTGTGATCGCAAACACGGTAGCAGTGATGCCAACTAAAAGCCCAAGGTTATTCTTCCAGACTTCCCATGCGTAACTAATTACGTCACCAACTTCGACAGCCGTGGGCACGATTTTCCGACTGGCGATCGGTTTATTGGGTGTGCCTGCTGATGTAGGAGCATTGTACGGGTTGGACGATGCGGCCGGCTGCTGAACCAGTGGATTTGCTTGCTTATTGGCAGGAGGCGAAGGAGCGACAGGGGGCGCAGGAGCAGCAGAAAAACCAGCGCCAGCAGCTGGGATACTCATGATGTTTTGACACTGAGGGCATTTCGCCCGTTTACCTGCAGATTGATCCGAAACCTTTAGTCGTTTGTTGCAGTGTTGGCAATTGAATTCGATGGGCATGCGAACGGTTTCCTCAAGCAGTTTTGGAGTTGGAATTAAGCGCCAAAACTCTGCCTGGAAGTGAGAGGTTTCAGCAAACTCTGTTGTAACAACTGGGCGTTCAGTTCGCACTATAATTTTTGACGAACTGCAATAGAAAATCTGTCAAAACCAATGTGTGTAGTTTGCTTTAGCCGGTCTGATCTGATCGAAGTGAAACGTACATTTTTTTGTCGCCAATCAAGAGTCGTTGAAGCGCTTCACGTCATTGAGCAAGTTGCTTGTAAGTAACGTGACCATCGTTAGGCGTTTGAAATTGAAACAAAAATGAACAAGTCGCGCTACAAAACTACCTGGATTGAAAAAAAAACAAACTTTTTTTGATTTTTTTTAGATCGCATATTTGCAATTCTGTTGCGCATCACTAGACGCCATTTCAGAAACAAGTTGCGCGCGGTTTTTAGTTGGCTGGTTTCCTACTGAGTACAGTTTTTGGACAAAGCAATTGAATCGACAATCGAAGTTCGACTTTGAAATTCTTAAATTGTGTAGGATTGAAAACGAACAATCGCAAAACGACTGAGCAAACACCTAGTTGTGTGAAGATTTGGTTTTACGTTTTGTTTTCTAAGGTTTAGTGGGAAATCAAAGGACTCAACCGCTCTATCGAACGGTTAGTTTGATAAGAATTAGATCGTTTTGTCGCATGTTGAGATAATAAAAAGGGTGATTTCTCTATTTTAACATTTGCGGTGGTTAGAATTTCGCTTTCTAAAAAATGTCTAACAAGTTTGTGCAGTTGAAAATGGAGTTAAATGATTGTTAAGGATCGTCAAATGAAAAATAGAACAAGCAGATTCGTAGTGAAGTTACGAAAGAGGTTTAACGTGAGGAAGAAAAAATTCCGAAAAGGCTAAAAACAATATTGAAAATTTCTTGTTGTTTTCTAAAACTATCGCAAGTTGTTCGTAGAAGATTTTGCTTTTGTAAAAGAGCAAATGAAAGTTTATTCCGCGAGCAAACATTCGAACCATGAACAATGGTTTAACTTTCGAATGGTGAGTTGATTTTTGTATTGGTACATGGATGCCAGAGAGAAACTCACTGTGGTCTATTTACGGAGGACGTCCTGTGGCCAAGAAGAAGAAAAAGAAGAAGAAAAAGGCAGCTAAGAAGAAGAAAAAGAAGGCTACTAAGAAGAAAAGAGTAGCTAAGAAGAAAAAGAAGAAGGCCAAAAAGAAAAAGGCCAAAAAGAAAAAGAAGAAAGTAAAGAAGAAGAAAAAGAAGGCTAAGAAGAAAAAAGCCAAAAAGAAAAAGAAGAAGGCTAAGAAGAAAAAAGCTAAGCGTAAGAAGTAAGCTTTGATTTTCTAACGAGAGCCTTGCTTTCGATTGAAACAACGAGAAAGGGCCACGCTAGGATCTAGTGTGGCCCTAATTTTTTGCGCTGCCTCAGACCCCGCAATGGTACCGGTTTGGTCCAGATCTCGCTTGGGAGGCTCGGCAATTGAAACTGACGGCCCAGGAACGACTTTTGGCGTGTTTTGCCGTGCTATCTCGGTATGCTATCCAAGAACCGGTAGCTCAGCTTTGACCGGGGATTGGGCGGCTTTGCGGGCCAGTGAGTTGACGAGGTTGTAAGCAATTTTCTCCAGATAGGGCGCGATGTCAGGGTCGTCGAAATTGGCCGCCATTTTCCCCTCATCCCCGCGCTGGCGAAGCTGAATGTTGATCGGAACCTCTCCCAGGAATTCAATCTTGTCCTGAGTGGCATACTCTTTGGCCCCACCTTTGCCAAAGATGTCGTACTCTTTGCCGTTGTCGGGGCAGACAAAGCTGCTCATGTTTTCGATCAAGCCGATCACAGGGATCTTGAGTTTGCGGAACATCCCTACGGCTTTGATTGCATCGATCAACGCAACCTCCTGCGGAGTGCAGACAATGACCGCGCCAGTCAGTGGAAGCAATTGTGAAAGACTAAGCGCGATGTCTCCGGTACCTGGGGGCATATCGATAATCAAATAATCCAGATCACCCCAGTTGGTATCTCTGACAAACGTTGTTACCGCCGAGTGCAACATCGGGCCGCGCCAAATCACGGCTTCTCCCGGCGGCACCATGAAGCCAATGCTCATCAGTGGAATGCCATCGAAGTCCAACGGTTGGATCTTATTTTCGGCTTTGGTGACTGCGCCGCGAACACCCGTCAGGTGAGGGATGCTTGGTCCGTAGACATCCGCATCGAGCAAGCCGACTTTGCAACCGGCGCGTTTAAGTGCGACTGCTAGACTTGTTGCGGCGGTGCTTTTGCCAACGCCACCTTTGCCTGCTGCAATCGCGATTACTGACTTCACGGTCAGACCAACTTGCCCTTTGGCTTGAGCGGGCCGCTGATGCTCAACGATTTCAACCGCTATTTCGCTTTTACTAAAGTCTGTTTGCAACGCCTCTGAGATTTCTTTTTGAAAGTCGTTTTTGAGTGGGTTGGCGTAGCTGGTCAGCCCGACTTTGACTTTAATTTCCGATTCAGTTGCCTCCACCTCATGGATTTGTTTCTTCAACGGTCGCCCGGTTTCGGGGTCTTTGATCTTGGCAAGTGTTGTTCGAACCTGAGCTTCGAGGTCTGGGCTTTGTGACATCGTTTTTGACTGGGGAAAATTAAAAGATTGTTGAATATCTAAGATTCTACGCGGTAGAGCTTTTTGCGGCAGTGGGCCACGGCAAATCGGCTTCGACAAGCGATTCGAGCGTTTGATGCCCGGTGGAGGTTGAGTTCTCCAGATGGCGTTGGACCGCTTGGGCCAGCCAGCTTGCCTGTAGGGTGGACCAGCAAGTCATGGCAACTCCGGCCACTTGCAACGGTTTTCTCCAGTGGTAAAGAGCTGAGCCGCCGACTGCGAATATCTTGAGATTGGAGGAGTTATTGGTCAGCCGTGACAGTTGCAGGCAATTTGCCGCCGCGTTGTTGATTGGGACTTCGACGATCGCAACACGGGCGTTGAGTAACGCGGCTTGTTCTTCTATATCATCTGCCTCGAGTACCCAGCAGAGGTTGGCGTGACCAAATGTTCGCCGGATCAATGAGGACCATGTCTTGGACTGAGCCAGGACAATGATGTTGGGTTTTGATTTGTTTCTCATGATTGTGACTCCACAGAGTCAGACGCGTTGGGCTCTGCAGGGCTGATGATCTCCGAGAAATCAGGCGAGGTGGATTCGAGTTCGAAGAACTGCACTCTGCGCAGTAATTTGGGGCGACTGATGCCCAGAAGTTTTGCAGCCTTGGTCTTGTTGCCTTTGGCTTGCTTGAGCGCCCGTTCGACAAGCTGTTTCTCGATGTCGGCCAGATACGCATCGAGTTGAATTGAAGTTTCAGCATTGGTGCCGATTCGCATCGCCGAAAGTGCTCCCATGAATTGGTCCGGCAAGTCCGCTTCATCGATCTGGCTGTTGGTAGTTTTTGAAGCCGCTGATTGAATGGTTCGGTTAAGCTGATCGATATTCTCAGGCCAGTTAAATTCGGATAGTAGCTCGATCGCTTTTTTTGAAAATCCAGAAAGTTGTCGGTCCCGTAAAAAGTTGTCGCGCTCAAGCAAAGCTTGCGCAAGCAAAGGCAAATCCGACTGACGAACTGAAAGTGGAACTAGCTGGATTGAAATCGTCGAAAGCATGAATGCCAATTCTTGCGAGTAACTCCCCTGCTCTGCCAACTCAATCAAACACTGGCTTGCCGTTGCGATTGTTCTGACAGGAAAGTCTTGAAGTTGGATGAACCCCAGTAGCTCTTCCTGGGCGGCTTGTCCAAGTCGATCAACGTCCAGCAGTAGCAGCCAGCTTTCGGGTGTACGATCATTCGTTTGGCCGATGTCGTTTTTTGAGTGTTGGCTTTTTTGATTGGAAACGGAGTCCTTAATGTTTTGTTGGATCAACTGCTGGTCCGCGATCGAACAATGAACCGGCAACAGCTCAGCGACTCCAGTTTGATCACGGGCTGCGTGAATGACTCGGGACAGATGTTCTTTGCCAGTTCCAGGTGGTCCGTGAATCAGCACATCAGCATCCGAGTTGATCGCGGTTGCGACTTGACGCCTGACTCGGTCGGCATGTGGGCTGACGCCGACGAGGCTTTGGAGCGAATGGATGCGGTCGGTCTGTGTGCGAATTTGCTTCAATGCTTGATGAAGCCGGCTTGGGTCGACTACACAATCGACTGGATCAACATCAGCAGGTTCGCAGACCTCACCACAAACAACCAGGACTCCGAGTTCTGGATCACTGTCTCCGAGTTTTTCTTTCAAGCGACAGACCGCTGCGGGACGCCAAACGGTTTTATTGTTTTGATCGACGGCTGAAACCAAAACGTTTGAACTGGCAGTTTCGCTGGGTTCGATCTGGCTGGATGTTTGGGCGTCCGACCGGTCGAGAGCACCGGGATTCGTCTCGAAGCAGGATGGGGGCGGGCAAAGTCCTTCAAGCTGTTGGTTGAGTTCATCGTTTGGCCCCTTGGTTTGAGCCTGGGACGCGTAAACACATTTAGCACCAATCAATTGTTCAAGTTCTATTCCCACCCATTGTGCGCAAGCTTGGTTGGCATAGATGATCACATAGTCGTTGCCAACAAGGTATACCGGCGTCTTGGTCCGATCCAAAATCCGCGCTACGAATCGCGAGGTTGTTTTTGCTGTTGGTTGTTTCATGAAAAATTGCGGCAGTTGCTGGCGGGCTCTTATTTAAGGATTCGGCTTTGCTGGCCGAGCGTGTACCACTATTTTACCCGCAAACTGAGCGAGGGAGCGATCTTTAATTTCTTGATCCGAAATTGGCGGGTTATTGATGGGCAGTTTAATACAGACTGCCTCAGCCACAGGTTGACTGAACTACGGACATTGGGCAAGTTTTGGTATATTGACGCCGATCGAGATTTTACAATCCAGTTTAACGTTGTAGCGAGCGTCGCGCATGTCGCGAGAGAAAATACTTTCTAACACACCGCCACCTGAGGATGACGATCCAAATTTGCGGCCAAGCAAGTTGGCTGAGATGGTCGGCCAGCGAGATGTGATCGAGCGATTGCAGGTTGCGATTGAAGCCGCTCGGCAGCGGAAGGACGTGCTGGGTCACATTCTTTTTGATGGCCCCCCGGGGTTGGGTAAGACGACCTTTGCGCACTGTATTCCAGCTGAGCTGGGAGTGCCTGTGGATTTCCTTTCCGGTCCGAGTCTCAAAGCTCCCAAAGACCTGGTGCCCAGTTTGACAAATCTGCGGCCCAATCAGGTTCTGTTTATCGACGAGATCCATCGGGTGCCCAAGTCAGTCGAAGAGTACATGTACACGGCGATGGAAGATTTTCGAATCGACATGATCTTGGGCGAAGGCATCAACGCCCGCACGCACAATTTCAAGCTTCGCCCTTTCACCATGATTGGCGCCACGACGCGGGCGGGAATGTTAACCGGTCCGCTGCGTGATCGTTTTCAGATTCGCGAGCATCTCGATTTTTATACGCTTGAGGACTTGGAAGAAATCGTTCGCCGAAATGCACAAAAATTAAAAGTCGAAATTACCGATGATGCAGCTGCAGAAGTTGCCCTGCGTAGTCGTAGTACGCCACGCATCGCCAATAATCGCTTGCGCTGGGTACGAGATTATGCCCAGTCTCGGGCCCAAGGAATTATCACGCTCGACGTAGCTCGTGACGCGCTCCAGATGGCAGAAATCGACGGGCTGGGTTTGGATCGGCAGGATCGTCGCTATCTCGACACGTTGATTCGGGTTTGTCTGGGAGGGCCAACTGGAATCGGAACCATTGCAGCCACGATGAATACGGTTGTCGATACGCTCGCCGATGAGGTCGAGCCTTTCTTATTACGAAGCGAATTGATTCTCAGAACGCCACGAGGCCGAGTTGCGACGCCCAAAGCATTTGCTCACATGGATATCGAGCCGCCGGCCAACGGTCAAATGGGGCTTTTTTGATTCCGGTTATTGGAGTGAGCAAGGAAACGAGTCCTACAGCATTACTGGCGGGAAGGACTCGTAACCTCGTTCACTACCCCAAACGATTTGAAATGCTGCTATGGCTTTGTGAGTTTTTGTGTGCCGTTTGTTCGCATGTCATCGGTCGCTTTTCGTGTGGAAAGTGTCTTTCGTGGTTGAGCAGGTAGCCAAAGCACGTTTTGCTCGTTGACACAGAAACAGCCGGTTTTAAGATTGTCGGTTCACAATCACCAATTTGAGAGATGTTCCTTGAGCAAAATCGCTTTTTTATTCCCGGGCCAGGGAGCCCAGACCGTCGGCATGGCTCAGGAGTTGTGCAACGAGCTGCCAGCTGCCAAGCAATTGTTTGATCGGGCTGCAGAGGTACTTGGTTACGATCTGGCTGAAATTTGTTTCAACGGTCCTGTTGAAAAACTCAATTCCACTGAGATTAGCCAGCCCGCGCTTTATGTCAGCAGTATGGCCGCGCTTGAAAAGCTTAAACATGAATCTCCTGACGTTTACGAGAGCTGTCAGGGAGCCGCCGGTCTGAGTTTGGGCGAATACACCGCGATTGCCTTTGCCGGTGCGATGAGTTTTGAAGACGGATTGAAATTGGTCCAACGTCGCGGTCAAGCAATGCAGGAAGCTTCGGACCAGACGCCCAGTTCGATGGTCAGTGTGTTGGGGCTTGATCGCGAGCAGTTACAGAAAGTTTGTGACCAGGCGCGAGCTGAGGGTGAAGTGTTGCAGATTGCAAACTTGCTTTGCAAAGGCAACATCGCTGTTTCAGGGCATATCGCAAGTTGCGAGCGTCTTCCTGATGTCGCCGAAGCCGCCGGCGCGATGAAGTCAGTGCCGCTTGCTGTGGCCGGTGCGTTTCACACTCCAATCATGGAGTCAGCCGTTGCCAAGCTGGAGTCGGCTTTGTCAGAAGTCGAAATTGGTGCCACAAGAATTCCTGTTTATTCAAACGTCGACGCCCAACCTCATTCACAGCCAGATGAGTTCAAGCAGCTGTTGGTGACCCAAGTCTGTGGCCCGGTGTTATGGCAAGACTCAATTGAGAAAATGATCGCTGACGGTTTCGACGAGTTTTACGAGGTCGGCGTCGGTCGGGTTTTGCGTTCGTTGATGAAACGAATTAGTCGAAAAACAAAGATTCATGGTGTGCTTGAGTCCTAAGTGTCAGGCATCATTTCCGGTGCGACAAATCAATAGGTGGGCAAGTGAACAACAAACAATCAAAGCAATATATTTTTTTGATGGAATGAGGAAAGAATGAGTTTGGAATCAATGAAAGTTGATCTGTCGGGACAAAACGCGATCGTCACCGGTGCTTCGCAGGGGCTCGGTCGAGCGATCGCCGTTGCGTTGTCTGCTTCGGGTGCTCGTGTTGCTTTGGTTGCGCGCAACGCCGAGAAACTGGCTGAGACACAAAAGCTGTGTACCGATGCAGGCGGCAAGGCTGACGTGATGGCCGGTGATGTCAGTTCAAAAGAATCCGTCGAGAAGATCATCGATACCGTATGCGATGATTGGGGGCAGCTGGATATCGTCGTCAACAATGCTGGAATCACCAGAGACAACCTCATGCCCGCGATGTCCGATGAGCAATGGGACGACGTGATCATGGTCAATCTGCGTGGAACCTTTTTGTTCACCCGAGCCGCTTCGCAGCGAATGATGCGAAAGCGTTATGGCCGGATCATCAACATCTCCAGCGTCTCCGGGTTGATTGGCAACGCTGGTCAGACAAACTACTCGGCTTCCAAAGCCGGTGTGATTGGGATGACGCGAAGCCTCGCCAAGGAGTTGGGCAAGCGAAAGGTTACCGTTAACGCGGTCGCGCCAGGATTTATCGAATCTGAAATGACTGAAAAACTTAGTGACTCGATTTTGAAGGAAGTTACCAAGCGCATCCCGGCCAAACGGATTGGAGTTCCTGAGGATGTGGCTGCCTGCGTCTTGTTTTTGGCCAGTCCGGCAGCCTCGTATGTGACGGGGCAAGTTTTAACGGTTGATGGTGGAATGACCTGTTGAACAGGATTGGACGGCAATATGCGGGGAATCAAGCGTGTTACCGCTGATGGCAGTGGCATAAAACTGTGGTTTCTGACCACTTTCTAGTCAGTTTGCCTTGACCCTTTTTGTCGTAATCCTCTATCTTAAGCACATTATTCATGATGCCATCAGGCGGGCTTGTTCCACCAATGTCATTTGACCACATTGTGCTGTCGCCATGAGTAATTCACGTTAACGTATTCCGCTAGGCTTTTTTAGAAGGAGGCCGATATATGTCATCGGTCGAAGAACGCGTCGTCAACATTGTTGCTGAGCAACTTGGAGTCGATAAAGACAAAATCAAAACAGAATCAAACTTCGTAAATGATCTTGGTGCTGACTCACTTGATACGGTTGAGTTGGTGATGGAACTTGAAGAAGAATTCGATATCAATATCCCCGACGACGCTGCTGAAAAAATTCAAACAGTCGGTGAAGCGATTAATCACATCGAGAAATCTGCAACCACTGCTTAGTCGGTAGCTGACACTGCTTGATCATCCGGACCATTTCGCATGATCTGGCGAAGATGTTGTGACATATTTGTGCACTCCAAGTGCTCTGAACAACCCGTAGGATCGCTCTTTAACAGGATCGTCCTGCGGTTTTTTTTTAAAACCAGTTGATGGCCTGCTTGGCTCGCGGATTAGATTCGCTTATTGAGCGGCTGTTGTTTTCTTCTCATTTCGAAGAGTCCTGGCAGGATTATATATGAAGCGTCGAGTAGTCATTACCGGTTGGGGATTGGTAACTTCGTTGAGCAATGATGTCGACGATTGTTGGCAGCGCGTGCTCAATGGGGAAAGCGGAATTCACGCAATCGAAACCTTCAAAAATGATGACATCAAAGTCAACATTGGTGGCGATGTTCACGGTTGGGATTCCAGCGACGTTTTGGGGCAGAAGGAAAACAAAAAGTTAGACCGTAGTTCTCAGTTCGCAATGGTCGCTGCGGGTAAAGCGTTCGAGTCGGCCAAATTTGAGCCCCAAGGAAGCGATAACGCCGCGCGGCACGGCTGCGTGCTGGGGTCGGGAATCGGCGGTCTGACAACCATCTCGGAGCAAATTGAACGCTTGGTCCTCAAAGGTCCGGGCCGCGTTTCTCCGATGACGATTCCCAAGTTAATGCTTAATGCTGGTGGTGGAAACATCGCGATCAAACATGGATTGCGAGGTCCCAATTACAGTGTGGCGACGGCTTGCGCCAGTGCGACCAATGCGATGGGAAATGCACTTGAGTTGGTTCAGTCAGGTATCTGTGACTTGGTCGTCACCGGTGGTACCGAGGCCGCGATGACCCGCTTGGGTTTGTCCGCGTTTGCCAACATGAAGGCGCTTTCGATGTCCGACGGTGACCCGGCAAAGGCGAGCCGACCGTTTGACAAGGATCGCAACGGGTTCGTGTTTTCCGAAGGCGCTGGGGTGCTGTTGTTCGAAGACCTGGAGTACGCGCAACAACGAGGAGCCAATATTTTGGCCGAAGTTGTCGGGTTTGGTTCGTCTTGCGACGCCGGCCACATCACTTCGCCAGACGAACAGGGAGTCGGAGCGGCCGCGGCAATGCAAGCCGCTTTGGACAATGCTCAAGTCGGCGCTGACGCGATCGACTATATCAACGCACATGGAACCAGCACGCCGCTGGGAGATAAAGCCGAAACCAGAGCCGTCAAAACCGTGTTTGGTGATCACGCTCATCAAGTTTCAATCAGCAGCACCAAGAGCCAGTTGGGCCATTCGTTGGGAGCCAGTGGGGGAATCGAATTGGTGTTAACCGTTAAAGCGATCCTCGAAGCGACGGTGCCGCCGACGATCAATCTTGACACGCCCGACCCAGATTGTGATCTGGACTATACACCGCACACGCCCAAGCAACGTGACATCACTTATGCGATGAGTAACAGTTTTGGATTCGGTGGACATAACGCTTCGATAATCGTCAAGAAATTTTCGGCTTAGTTGGCGTAGAACCTCCCGTTGCCCATTGCGATACTAGATGATCTACACAGAACCGTTTGTGTTAACCGGCGGTGGTCCCCGGAAGCAACTCAAGCAAAGCTTCTACGCCAAAGGCGTTGGACCATTAGCCCAAGGTTCTTGAACCTTGGGATTGGGGTGCCTCAGACTAGTCAATCCCAACGGGATTGGATCAAACCCCGATTGGGGTTTAGATATTTTTCGGGAACAATTGCTCCAGGGCTTGAAAACCCTGGGCTAAGATCCAACGCCGTTGGCGTAACCTTGGTCCAGCTTGGAATGCTTTTACGCCAAAGGCGTTGGCATAACATAGGCCCAGCTTGGAACGCGAAGTATTTCGTCTTGGCTTGGTTTCGGATAGACAATTGGTAGTTAGTGGTAACCCGACGCGTCAGCCCAATCTTGTGAGGGTGACTTGGTTTCTCTAAACCGCTCAATCTGAGTGGCTGGTTTTGAAAGCCATTGCCACTCGCCTCACTAGCAAAGCCCGCACATAAGATGAGTTTGAAACGCGGAGGCGCGGAGTTCGCGGAGGATAAATCTGAAGTGCTATCCAAGAGCAACTCCGCGTCCTCCGCGCCTCCGCGTTTTGAAAACAACAGCCTTAAACATCCATGTAAAATCATCCTCCCCGATCAAAGCCGATTTCATCGTCTTTTTCTCGCCCCTCCAATCTAGGAGGGTGACTTTGTTTCTCTAAACCGCTCAATCTGAGTGGCTGGTTTTGAAAGCCATTGCCACTCGCCTCACTAGCAAAGCCCGCACATAAGATGAGTTTGAAACGCGGAGGCGCGGAGTTCGCGGAGGATAAATCTGAAGTGCTATCCAAGAGCAACTCCGCGTCCTCCGCGCCTCCGCGTTTTGAAAACAACAGCCTTAAACATCCATGTAAAATCATCCTCCCCGATCAAAGCCGATTTCATCGTCTTTTTCTCGCCCCTCCAATCTAGGAGGGTGACTTTGTTTCTCTAAACCGCTCAATCTGAGTGGCTGGTTTTGAAAGCCATTGCCACTCGCCTCACTAGCAAAGCGGACGTTTGAGCTGAGCATCGACGTGGGCTGCATGTGCCTCGACGTAGCGACCGCGAATTAAATCGCGGATTTCCGACTCTCCCATGAACTCGGTAGAGTAGCCTGGGTGGACCATATCGATCGTCCCGCGGGCGGTGGAAACAAAATGACGGATTAAGTCGATCGGGTCTTCGTCGCCAACGGCACATCGCACCGTCGTGGGGGTCATTCCGGCTTCAACCAGTGCGGCTTCATCCAGTTCCGAGTGCGTCGTTAACGCCGGACAGCTCACGATCGTGTTGGACTGCCCCAGACTGATCATGTGACCAAACGTCGGTGAGAGCGAATCGAAGAAACGTTGGAATGCTCCGCGTTCGATCTTACCCATGTCAAACGTAAACAGTGGTGCTGGAAGACCGAGGTACAAATTCTTTTCACGAAATTCGCAGTTCGAGTCCGATTGCAACCAGTTACAATTAACTTCGATCTGAGGGTGAGAGTTGAGAAAGTCCGCCAGGATCTGAGTGTTGATGCATTTGCGTAGCATCCTGACGGTCAACGTCTTCATGCCCTGCATGACTTCGAACGCTGCGTCGGCGTTGAGAAAAGCCCCTTTGACATAGTAAACGTTCCAGAACATCGTCTGGTCCCAAGACTGGTCGCCGACGGATTGACCTTTGGGGATAAACATGTCGTTGTTTCGACCAATCACACAGCCGGCGATAACAGCTCCGCATCCACTAAGGTCTTTGGTGTAACTGTGGATGACGAAGTCGGGTCTTTCTTCAACTTCAGGGCGGTTGAGCGGTCGGTACAACATCGGCGTTGCTACGGTACTGTCGAGAATGACCTTGAAGCCGTTTTGATGAGCGACTTTCGAAATCCCGGCCACGTCCAGAACGTAGCCCTGTGGGTTGCAGGGTGATTCTAGATAAACGTAGATATTTCTACCTTCAGCAAGTCGCTGGGCATGTTTGGTTTTGACCTGGTTAAGGAACGATTCAAACTCGGGGCCGGAAAATCCGTCAAATGTTTCCACTGATATTTCGAGATTGCCAGCTTTGGCGTACCAATCGTGAATCAACTGGTAAGCGCCTCCGTAGATATTCCGACTGGTGATCAAGATGTCGTCGCGGCCCAGTAAATGAGCCAGCACTGAATCGATGGCAGCCATCCCGCTGTTGAAGTTCCACGCCATGTACTGGTCAGCGTATTGTCCTGCTTCGAGATCGACGATGTGATTTGCCAGGCAGACGCTCGTTGGGTTGAGCAGGCGGGAGTAAATCTCCAGCATGAGTTCCTTGCCGCGGAACGCATCTTCGATCCACTCGGCACACGCATAGATATACGTGGCGGTTCGCGTGATCACTGGCGTTGCGGAAAATAGAGCCGTCACGTTGTCGAAGACCGGATACGGGCCCTTGGCGGCAAAGGTCTCGCCTTCATAGCCAAGCGATTGGTACGACTTGCGAAATGGATGCTGAAGCGTGTCGAGAATTTTGGCCAACTGAAACGAGAGAAACTTTTTCGAGTTGAACCGCTGAACCTTGTCGGCTTGGTCCAACGAGTTCATCGAGCTGAGTGTTAATTCCCAAAGCTGCTTGACATCGGATTGGCATTGGTACATCCGCGTCACAGTGCGCATCAACGTTTGGCCATACTCGGATTGCGGGTCGATCGAAAAGTGCTCAAGCTGCTCACTCGCCAATTCCTCGACCGACTGGGCGGTGGTGCTGTTGCGTCTGGGAGAAAGCTGCTTCATCGCATCGAACTGAGGCTCTGTCATCGAGATCTTTCGGTTTGTTGGTTAATGTTTTCAAACGAGTCAAATGTTATGATTCAGTCCAAGTGGAAATGTTAGCGGAGACGTTTTAACTGAACCAGTTGCATTGAGTGGCATTGAGGTAGAAAGACGCTGGTAAAGGCGAATCCCTTTCGAAGCTCGATTTTATGCGATTTCATAACGTCTTTAAAAGTAAGGGGTTAAGTTTTAGTTCAGCTGATAAGGCTTGTCCGAGCTTTAGAGCGTGATGTAATCTAATGGTTCAAGTGGTCTGGCGAAACTGAAATGACCAGTCCAGGCAAGGATTCGATCTGAAAGTGAAGTAGCAAACCGAATTAGCATCCGGTCAATTCAGGTCGATTGGACTACTGGAGTCCAGGAACGGTGACGTCGTTGATAGTTTCGTTTTTGAATTGGTAGGCAGTGATTCGAATCTCTCGGTTCGAACAAATTTTATTGGGAGTATTGCTATGAAGCGTTTTGCGATTTTGGTTGTTGCGGTTTTTGCCGTTGCTCTAATGGAGAACCAGTCAGAAGCCCAGTTTTATGGTGGGCGTGGGTTTGGGGGTAGCGGGTTCGCGATCAGTGTTGGAAGCGGTGGCTTCAACCGTGGCTTTGGAGGGTTCAATCGTGGCTTTGGTGGAGTCGGATTCAGCTCCGGATTCAACCGTGGTTTCGGCGGGTTCAATAGCTTTGGTCCGTCTTACTATCGCCCTTCTTACTACCGTCCGTCTTACGGCCGTTCGTTCTACGGCGGCGGGTTTCGTGGCGGTTGTGGCTACTAGGTCGACGTTGGTAGATTAATTAGTGTATGAAAAAAAAGCCACTGCCTGTTGGGCAGTGGCTTTTGTTTTGCGCGATCTGGAGGAGTTATGGAAGTGGAGACCACCACCGATCAAAGCCGCATCGTCTTTTCTCGCCTCCCAATCTTGGGAGGGTGACTTTGGCCAGCGTGGTTCAAGTTTTGGACTCGGTGGAAACCGACTGTGACTTTGTTTCGCTAGACTGCACGGATTAGTGTGTTAGATCTCGTTGGTTACTGGCTCCATGACTTTGGTATTTCTCTCAACGGCCAGAACTGTGATCCTTTGTTGTGTGCCGTCGCGACTACTGGCCACGACAGGGAGAACTTGACGTTTGTCAGGAAGGTTCATTCGCAACGCAAAAGTCCCGTCAGTTTCAAGTCGGACTGGCTCACCGCCTACGGTGACACTTGCATTTGGGTCGGTGCTGCCATGCACGATCATGTGAGCATCGACCTGAAAGTTAAACCCTTGGCCATTGCCGTTGATACCAGAGCCAAGTCGCTCAAATGCTGGGGCGTGCATCGGTTGCCGCGCCTTCTCCTCGAAAACGGCTTGTAGATCACCGGTCACAGCGTTGGCGTCGAATCCACCACTTAGCGAATAATACTTTTCAGCGTCATTGGTAAGATCAGTCCAGTGTTCATCTGACTCGTTGGCATTGCTAGACGGAGGCGCGACCTGGTTGCTTTTTGAAATCAGGTGGAACTTGTGATTAGCGGCGAGATATCCAATGGCTACTCGATAAGTTTTGCCTTGCTTCGGGCAATTGATGTACCAATTGTTGACCCCGCTATGAATGTCGACTTCCTGTACGATGCTCTCTACCGAGTTGGTGTTTCCATCGCTGGATATTTCAAGCACGCGGAGAACAGGTTTGGCCGTGTGCCAAAATCCGTTTAGGGCGACCTTGGCTCGCTGAACTGTCGCTCTGGTTATCTCCCAGTACGCCTGCATCCAAAAAGCGTCGCGAACAATCAGAATTAGGCGATCCGATTCGGGGATCTTGCCGCGTTTGCCCATTTCACATGAAGCAGCCAGATTTTTGAGATTTTCCTTTCTCTCTCTCGCGCTGCGGATTTTTTTGGCGATCGCCGACTCGGTCGTATTGGCCGAGTTAGAACGAGCCGAGTTAGAGCGCCCGTTGGATTTTGGTTTGGATCCAGCGGAGCGAAGTTTTTTTTCCTTTTCCTTTTGCTTGGCAATTTTGAGAAGAGCTTTGACCAGTTGGTCTTTTCGCATCGAGTGCCAGCCCGCGACGCCTTTTGTTTTCGCCATTTGGGCGAGATCTTTGGAAGTGTGTGCTTTAAGAGAAGTTGCCGTGACCAAGTTCGAGCCTCCAAAACCGGATGTCCAGTTTAGGTTTGGGACACGTCCTGCGGAGGTGTCCAGTTACCACTGAAAAGCATCCGAGCTCACAACGGATCATTCGTTTAAATCGATGGAATCATTCCACCGCCGAACCCTTGTTCCTGTTAAGGGTTATGAAATCTGAAGCGGCAAAGTTCAGATTTCCGGGTTTCCAGAGTAAGGTTTTTGCTTAGTCGCTGAGCAATGGGGGAAGCCATTTTTAACGCCCGATAAACCGACTCAATCGCCATGCTAAGGTAAATCCCGCTTAACGATCGTAACATGAAATACCTTAAAATGCAATTAAATCGCACTCCCATGAGGCATATGGAAGAGCGATTGACCCTTTAAAAAGCGTGGTTTTTTTGCAATTCACCAACAGCAACAAAAGGCGAGGCTCAAAGGATCGTTCTGTTAGTATATTTACAGTTTGACTCGGTGCGTACGTTTCTTTGTTTGGTAAACTGATGCGACGCTTGTTGGCTTCGATGAGAAGCGTGTCGTAAAAGCCTTCTCGTTAAGTGACGCAGTCTTTCGGTGTGCGAACCATCCAATGTGCTGTGTGTCGTTCCCCCGCATGGTCAACTACCGTCCACCAGACCAAGATTGGAAGGTGAAAAGGAACCACCATGCCGCATCCATTCACTGACAATCCCCAATTGCTTTGGAAGGTGCCCGCCTACCTGCCATACGTCCAATCGAAACTTACCAGGGAAATCGTTGCGGATGCTGAGCAGAAGCTGAAGGTTAAACTGCCTGAAGCCTACTTGAATATCCTGCGTGTTCAGAATGGTGGAACTCTGCGATACGAATTGCCCGATTCAGTTCTAGATAAAATCTACGGCATCGGAACACGACCGCCATCAATCACGACTGCATACGTCAGCGAAGAATGGGGAGAGGTGAGCTACGAGATTGACGGCCTTGTCCCCATCGACGGAGACGGTCACTGGCATATTTGTCTCGATTACAGAAACGGCCCCGTTAACCCTCCGGTCACGTATGTCGATATCGAATGTGATTCCCAAAACACGATTGCAAAGACATTCGACGATTTTCTTGAGATGCTGACACCGACCAGGCCGGAC
>CAYSQZ010000021.1:32157-35831 GCA_964433035.1 uncultured Pirellulaceae bacterium
GATTGCAAAGACATTCGACGATTTTCTTGAGATGCTGACACCGACCAGGCCGGACTATCAGTTCATTCTCCTGGGACTTAAGACGATCACTCGTCTGCGAAAGGCGATTGAGACAAACGTTGGCCACAAATTCGGACGGGCGAGTTCAAAACAATACGGATACAAGAGGTATTCCGTGAGAGACAACCACGAACCAGGAAAGCGATGCATCTGGATGTCATCCAACCTTTGTCGTCGCGGATTCGTTCCCAGGAACAGTCATTACTTTGACGAGCTAAAAGACGTTTTTCCGGAAGATGCAGTCCGCCTTCCGGACTGCCCCGAAGAAGCAATCTTTGCCAGTGCAACTCTCGAATGGCTTCCCGCATTGAAACAATGTTGCGAAGAACTGAAGCTTGAAATGATTTCGATGGACAACTTCGAACCTGCTTGAACGCGGAATGCCCAGAGAGGATTTGCACATTTGATTTGCTTGCGGCAAACACTTAGTCAAGCCGAACGACTTCTCCGCCAGCCATGGTCGACACGCCGTTCAATACTAGAGGGTCGGTGGTCGTGCTTACCGCTCGAGTCGAACCATCGCAAAGTGAAAAGACTACGACTCCCCTATGAGCGGAGCTGAATTGCTGGGTGGAATGGCGGACTTGGCCATTGCTATCGACAAAGGACTTAAGGTAGGGCGAAGGCTGGACGAACCTTCCGTTTTCTTCCAGGTTCTCTTCTTCCAAAGTCGGGTCCAAGGCAACGTTAACGAACCTACCTGCTTGAAATGTGTACGGCAGCGAGAACTCTCTAGTACCTGAGACTGTTTCACTTTGGGTTTCGCCAAAACTCAATGTGTTGGAGGTGCCATCTTTAATGTCGCCAATCCTCCGAGCGAAATTGGCTCCATGGAAATTCACTAAAGGATCGATTTGAATGTAGCCGTTGCAAGGGAGATAGTCGGTGCGTGCGCGAACGGGAGTCTCGTTGTGAAAATTGATGACCATTTCAGGCTCAGTCATTGATGGGCATTGCATCAATGGATAGCCCGGTACAGCTGGTTCAAGATCGTAGTCAATAAAGTCCACTCGTTGCACACCTTGTTGACGCGCCGCAGAAATCAGCTGGTCAAGCAAGCTCTGGTATTCTGCGAAACCGGCAACTCTCATGGCCGTCGAATGCATGATCAAGTCATCGTTGAAGGTTTGGGTTTCGCCCCCGTCTATTTGGAAGGTGCCACTGGGGTACTGCTGATGCGCCGACTCGTAATTCAGAATCGCTAATGAAAGCTGCCGAAGGTTGTTCATGCATGACGTGCGCCTTGCCGCTTCGCGAACCGACTGAACTGCGGGCAAAAGCATGCCAATCAAAATTCCGATGATGGCGACTACCACCAATAATTCGACCAGGGTAAAGCCTCGGTTTGATCGATTCATTTGTAATCCTTTCCAAAATCCAAAATTGGCGAAGAGAATGAAATGCAATTTTCTGGTTCAGGCGTCAGGCTCGTGGTGTCGATGAAAGCAAGACAAAAAAGCTCACTACTTTTCTTTTTGAAGCGGGTTTTTTCGTGCGTTCAACGTACAGTCAAATTATGCGAAGTTTGGGCTATTATGCGAAGTTTGGCCTAAAGACAATTATTATTTTGATCATCTTGTATTTATTGTTACGTAACTTCCTGCAGTACGCTGAGTTAGACTTTTCGATATGCTGGACTTTGGTTGGGATTTGAAGCAGATGTCGACCGGAGTGAACGGTTGATTAAATAAAGTTCCGTTGGAAGCGTTTCCGGTTCTTTGAGTTCTCGTTTACTTGAGCGACGATTTTCTGTTGGATGGTCGATGAAGCCTGCTGGAAATCCTCTCGACAAAAGAACCAATTGGCCGTCGGTGATCGTGACCTGGGGAGCTTGGTTGACCGGCGTTGGTTTGATTTTGCTTGGGGTACAGTGCCTTGTGTTCCCGGGAGCGGCTGATGGTTACGGCGTGTCGCCTATCGACGAAAAAGGGTTTGCCTATTTGTTGGCGACTGGGATGCGCGACCTTTCCCTTGGATTGATCACGATCTATTTGCTGCTCCGCTTTCGCTCGGCACTGGCCGTCTATTTCGCTCTGCTGATCATCATTCCAGTTGCCGATGCGTTGATCGTCTGGAACTACGGAAATTCGCTGGTCAGCCTTGGCGTGCATCTCGTGGGTGTCGTTGGGTTGTGCGTGATCGCAGTCTGTGCTGCGCTCGATCAAAGAAGCAATGTCACCGATTAGCGTCAGTGCATGCCGAACGCACCCATGACAAAGACAGGATGAGCAGGGTTAAATTCCCGACAGTCAAAAGACAATTATCCTGATCCTGTCCAAAATCCGCGCGCCTAGCCAGCGAAAAGAGGCTTTGTCGTTCTCGGAAGTGGCGCCGCGGTTGTCTTTGATTTTCTTCCCGTCTTGATCGCCGCAGATCCCGGACGAAGTCGATAGCCCAGCGGATCCTATGGCGTCTTTACCTTGATTTAAGGGTTTTTGATCCAGCTGCTCTATCGTGATCGAGCTTCCACTCAGATTTTCACGCGCCAAAACAGCCTCTGAAGGACAATTTCAAAAACTTCGTGAAATTTTTCTCAAAGTTTTCCCTGCGATCTTGTGGTTTTTTTGCTCGAGGGATAGATTGGAGCCGATTCAAAAAATGGTTGTTTAGAGCCTAGAGATTTTGAGTTTTTGTGGTCAAAAACATTGAAAAAACCGTTGTTGATGACCGCTCGCCAACTGCCAAGGCGTTGTCAAAGACTTCCGAAGTGACCTCGATCTGTTTGTTGATGATCGTTCCAGCCCTGATTGGCTACGCAGTTGATCGTTGGCTTGGGACTGGATTTGTCTTTATGGTTCTGGGGCTGGTTTTTGGGATGAGCGGTGCTGTGATGCAGTTGATGAGGCTCGTCCAGACAAATGAATCAAGAATTAAAGAGGTTGATCTGTCGAAGGTCAAGAAGTTTGAACCTGAACCAGAAGAAGACGACTGGGATTCTGATTCAAACGATTCAAAAGATAAGTGGGATTGAACTAGCAGAATGCAAGCGACTGTGAACAATTCCGCTGAGAACAAATCGAGACTACCGAAGAGTTTGACGCTTCGTTTGGTAGTTTTGGCACTTGTGATGCTTGCGGTCGCGGGTGTTGCGGTGCTTGTTGGTTCATTGTTCTTTAATACAGGCACCCAAACCGCCCTGATTGCTATAGTTGCGTGTCTTGTCTCAGCATTGTTAGCGCATGTTGCTGGAGAGTATCCCAAAGGTGATCCATACATTGCAGCAAGAATGGCAGTTCAAATTGCGGTTAGAACGGCACTACCGTTTCTAGTGGCAGTTTGGGGGCTTTATTTTGCAGAGCCACCGCTCGAAAAGAGTTTAGTTTCATATATGATTTTGTTCTACTTGGTTGGGCTGGTTGCCGAAGTGCAGCTAAGCCTCGGTCGACTGAATGCCGAAAAGTAATTTTGTCTTGCGACTTAAAGCGTTAAAAAAAGCCACATAAAAAGCCACAACTGTCGATGACATATAACAATCTAACCGTGGATGACAAACACGACGACGAGAAACACAAGCCACATGATGCTCCGGCAGAAGCGGCGCACGGACATGTGACTGAAGGTGAATCCAAAGTCGTGGCTGACGGTCACGTCGATCATGGCGAGCACGATCATCA
>CAYSQZ010000022.1:0-35262 GCA_964433035.1 uncultured Pirellulaceae bacterium
ACGCGTCGGGTTAGGATTTTACGCCGAAGGTTTTAGGATAGGCTCTAAAACCAACGTTTAAATTCAGTTATTAATAAGCGTTTTTGGTTCAAAACAATTTTTCGGCAAATCAATGAGCAACCCAGCCCTCAATTCTTCTGCGGAACAACTTGCCCGCCCTGCCCTGATTTGGGCTTTGGTTCCCGTTCTGGTGTTGACCGGGCTGTTGGTTGCAAACGTCTATTTGTACCAGGACGATTCCTCTTACGGGCCCAACCAAATCGCGTTGTTGATTGCTGCTGCGGTCGCCGCGTTGATTGGAGCCCGGTACAAGGTTTCGTTTAAGTCGATGCTCAGTGGGATCGAACGATCTATCTCCTCCGCGATGACGGCGATATTGATACTGTTGTTGATCGGCTCCTTGGCGGGGACATGGATGATCAGCGGTGTTGTCCCGGCAATGATTTACTATGGTTTGGATATTCTAAACCCTCAGATCTTTTTGTTCGCCGCAGCCGTGATCTGCGCGATTGTCTCGGTCGCGACTGGGAGTTCCTGGTCGACGGTTGCGACGGTGGGAATTGCACTTTTGGGGATCGGCACAGCGCTTGGCGTGAGCACAGCCTATGCAGCCGGTGCGGTAATTTCGGGGGCGTATTTTGGTGACAAAATTTCGCCTCTATCCGACACCACCAATCTTGCAGCGGCGATGGCTGGAACCGACTTGATCACGCACATTAAGTACATGCTGTGGACGACAGTTCCGAGCTTTTCTATCGCTCTGGCAATCTATGTAGCGATTGGCTATGGCGCCGAACCGACCGATCTGAATATTGACACCTCGGCTTTGAAAGCTGAGCTGGCGTCCCACTTCGATACGATCGGTCCAATTCTGTTTATTGTACCGCTGGCCGTTTTGGTGATGGTGTTGATGAAAATTGACGCGCTGGTAGCGCTGTTTATTGGGACGATCCTGGGAGGTGTATTCGCAGTCGTCTTTCAACCCAAGATGATCGATCAGGTAGCCGGGCTGGAGCCGATTCCAATTCAAGTGGCCGCTGCGACCGATGGAGACGATTCAGCCTCAGAGCCGGCGCCACGGCCGCAAAGCTATTTGAAACGATCCTATGTCGCTTTCATCAATGCGATGGCGTTTAAGACTAAGGGAATCCAAAAAGAAAAGACTGATGCTGCCACGGAGCAACTGGCGTCCGCCAGACTGGCTAGTGCTCGCAAACAAACCAGTAATCCTGAACTGACGGCCCAGGAGTTTGAGGAGTCCGGCATTGTCCTGGACGAGAGCTTTCCCGAACTCGAAGCCAAAATAGCAGCCGCCGATTTGTTGGTCGGAAAGGGAATGGAGGGAATGCTCAATACGGTTTGGTTGATCATTACCGCGATGTGCTTTGGTGGGATCATGGAGGCCTGCGGCTTACTGAAACGAATTACTGACCCGCTTGTCGCGATGGCGACCACAAATGGTTCGCTGGTCGCAACAACTGCGGGGTCTTGTGCTTTTGTAAACGCAACTGCTTCGGATCAATACCTGGCGATCGTGGTGCCTGGAAGAATGTTCCGAGAAGCGTTTCAGCAGCGGGGTCTGGCTCCTGAGAATCTTAGTCGAACCCTCGAAGACGCCGGGACCGTGACGTCAGTTTTGATCCCCTGGAATACGTGCGGCGCGGCGCAAAGTGGTGTCTTGGGTGTGGAGACGTTGCTCTATGCACCGTATTGTTTTTTCAATTGGATCAGCCCGTTGATGACTATACTGATCGGATATTTGGGGGTCGGCGTCGCAAAACTCCAGAGCAATGATCGTATTGAGTAGCTTAACTCGACCTGCTGATTTTCGATTCGAAGTCATTGCTAGCAGATTCGACTCATCCAATGATTAGATTCTCGGTGGTGCATTTCGTTGCAATACAGCGGGCTTACGAGTTTCAAGACGTTGGAAATCGTCTGCCACGCCGTTGGCAGCACCGAGCTGGAGGGACGGTTTGTCTTAAGTTGTAAGGGGAAAATGACTTGGGCAATTTTGATTGAGCTTGGCGGCCGAAATTACTTCTGCTAATAGACCACTCTATTTGCGATGTATATTTGCCGGGTAAAGGGAAATCATGGTTCAATTCCTCACACGTTGTTCAATTGTGGTCGGATGTTTCGCGCTGATGGCATTTTGCAGCGAGCTGGCCGCGGCACAATCTGAAGAGCGTCCTCAACGGCTTATCCAGACCGCGGCGGATATCGCGGCGCTGCCTGCCAGTCGAGTCAATCCCGGAGTGCGAGTTGGTTTTGCTCCAGCTCAATCGTCAACCAACTCTGGATACCCCGGATCGTTGACCCAACAACAAACTGCATCAGACGTCTATCCTTATCCGGCTTCCAACAGACCATCTAGCGGAGTTGGTTCGCAAGCCGCTTTCGCGCTGTCTCAAGGCACAAGTGGCGGTCGGCTTACCAATCAAGTTTCGCTTGGCTCGGGAAGCTCAACAGGAAACTTGAATGCCAGCGGCTTTAACGGAGCTTCCAATAGTAATTTTGCAGGCTCAGCCGCAAACAGTCGCTTACCAGTCGAGCAACAGCGATCCTCAACCTTGAATCCGGTCGCTCAAGCAAGAATCAACCAAGCCGCAGTGGATCGGCAGAGGGCACAGCAACTTGCTGTCAATACGAACCCAACTGCGTTGGCCAGTCGTCCACCAGCCAATCGTACTGCCAGTCAAGCGAACCTCTACGGCCAGTCGGGTTCGAACTCCGCCTTTCGACAGTCTGCGATACCTGGAAGCGGGAGCACCAACAGAAATACAGTGCCAGCGGCAAGATATGCGCAAGTGTGTTGCCAGCCAGGTTTCACTCCAGTGACGACTGGCTTTCAAGGCGCGGCATTTCAAGCTCCAGCGATCAACCCAAATGTTGGCGCGGGATTGGGTTTGGGGATTCCTCCGAATCTTCAAAATCCAGCCGGCGCCGCTGGCTTCAATCAACAGCATTGTTGCCAGCCTCAAGCAGGATTCGCAGCCCAGGGCTTTCAAGCCCCCGGGCTTCCGCAAGGCCTTCCAGGCGCGGGCTTTCAAGCCCCTGGTTTTCAGGCAGGTCAGTTTGGTGGAGGAATTGGTGGAGGAATTGGGGTTCCACAATTTGGCGCTCAGGGAGCACGTTGGTGGACGCCGTTCGTGCGAGGGACTGGCGTTTATACTCCGCTCCTGGATTTGACTCCAAACAATGCTGGAACTTATCTCGGGCAAGGCATCGTCGGACAACCGACGGCTTATGTGCACGGACAGTTGGTGCGGAATTTGTTGAGATACCTTTCTCCGTAGACAGAGTTGTCCGGTCGTCTTAGGGACGGCTGACACATTACAGAACACTCTGCGGCTCGGCGCCTCTTGGCGCGGTTGGACGAGGTTACGAGTCCTGTAGCATTTACTTGCCGCCAAGGGGCTGTTGACCTCGTCCACTACTGAGGTCTCAGGTTTGGAATCTGCTTTTATTTAGGCTGTCGCAGTTCAATTCAACATTCGCAGGGGCCCTGCCCTGTTGGCAGATCCGTCTTTTCGCAGAACGGGCATTGCTTGGGATTAAAATCGGCGCCAAGCTCTTCCTCGTCCAGTTCGTCACTGCGATAGCCGACCGTATCCCGCCAACCACAGTCCAGGCACTTGAGTTCCCAAGCGTCGATTGTCAGGTCTTCGGATTCAAAATGGTTGTACTTGCAAACCAGCGGACACTCGTCGCGAGTCCCGTGTTGGGGACATTTCTGGTTGGGCGGAACCAGCGGTTTTTGTTTCTCCATTGAATCAATTCGCTTTCGTATTGCGGTTGTTCAAGCGCAGGGCTGCTCAATTGGGTTCATTGGAAGAAATGATAGTCGCCTTTGGTCAGGCTGTCATTTGTTCATACGCTTGAGTGCAAATGGTAACCCGACGCGTAAGCGAGGAGCTTCGATGATTCGCTTTATTCCTCGCTTACTAGGATTTTGCATCAACTCGAACTCGATGCTTGTAGTACCGGCTTTAGCCGGAATCGTATCCTGCCGGCTAAAGCCGGTACTACAAACGGCTTGCGTAGCTTGATGCAAAATCCTATTACGCTTCGGGGTACCAATAAAGTGTCAGCCTCTTCGGGCTACCAAATAGCACGAAACTTCCTATTGCGCGTCGGGTCGCCAAAAAATGTCGGCCTTTTTGCGAATGTAACGAGTTTGGAGCCACAGCAGGCTATTGGGAGCTAATTGCGACTCCCGGTTGATCAAAACAATCGGTTGAGCCCGTTGAGCGCGGCAACACGGTAAGCTTCTGCCATCGTTGGATAGTTGAAGGTTGCCTTAGTAAAGTACTTGATACTATTGGCGCTGCCTTCCTGAAACATTACCGCTTGGCCGATATGTATAATTTCGGATGCATTGCTGCCGAAGCAATGAATGCCAAGTAGCTCAAGTGTTTCACGGTGAAACAGGATCTTCAGCATCCCGACTTCCTGACCAATAATCTGAGCACGGGCAAGATTTTTGAATTGCGCAACCCCAACTTCATAAGGGATCTTGGCTTCGGTAAGCTCCTTTTCGGTCTTGCCGATGCAGCTGATTTCCGGGCTGGTGTAAATTCCTGAAGGAATCTCTTCGGCCAATCCAAACTCCTCGTCATTGTTGCCGAGGATACTCATCGCTGCGGCACGTCCCTGGGTATACGCGGCGCTGGCAAGCGAAGGAAATCCGACTACGTCGCCAACAGCGTAGACGTTCTCCACATCGGTTTGAAAATGCTTGTTAACCGCTACGTAACCCCGGCGATCAGCCTCCAGTCCAATCGCTTCCAATCCCAACGAATTCGTATTACCGGTCCGGCCAGTCGCCCAAAGCATGATATCAGTCTTCAGTTGTTTTCCGCTGTTTAAATGGACAATAACACCATCGTCGACGGGTTCGATTCGTTCGTAACTTTCGTTATCCCGGACCACAACACCTCGGTCGCGCATGTGATAACTGAGCGCCACGCTAATTTCATCGTCGAGAAAATCCAACAACTCGTCGCGGCTGTTGACGAGATTGATTTTGACAGAAAGATTACGAAACATCGAAGCGTACTCACATCCGATCACGCCAGCACCCAGAACCGTCATCGAAGTGGGTTTGCGCTCGATTTTCAAAATCGTGTCGCTGTCATAAATTCTTGGATGGTCAAACTCGATTCCATCAGGGCGATAAGGTCTCGAGCCAACCGCCAGGACAACATGATCCGCTTTTATGATTTGGTCGCTTCGACGTGCTTCTCCACTTTCATCCGAAGACACGTCCACCGAAATGGTATTTGCGTCGACAAACTTTCCGTGGCCGTGGATGACTTCGACATCGTTACGGCTGTAAAATTTTCGCCGCATCGAGGTCTGATCGGAGATAACTTGATTTGCGGATTTGGTAAGCTCAGCAACCGATGGCTTGGCGTCTACACCACAAGCTTGAAGTAGCGGGTTATTCAGGGCTTCGGTCAAACGGTAGATCGCAAATCGCAGCGCCTTGCTGGGAATGGTGCCCCAGTGCGTGCATCCACCGCCAATTTTGTCGTACCGCTCAACCAGGATGACGCTCTTGCCACCTTTGGCCAATTGCATCGCGGCCCCTTCACCACCTGGGCCCGAGCCAATCACAACCACGTCCGCTTTACGATCCTTCGCCACCTGAAATTCCTTTGATAAACATTTGATGAGGGCCTTACGCCAGATTGTGACATCGGAAGCAGATTTCTGCAATCGAACTACACGCGGCCCTCGAGCTTGAAGAACTCGAATTCCGGTTCGCAATGGTCGTGAAGCAGACTTACTAAGTGTTTTCCTAACACGGGCGTAAACTTGAACCCATGGCCCGAGAGACCGGCAGCGAACACGACATTGGAGTGCCCCGGATAATTGTCGACGAAAAAGTGCCCATCTGGCGACATCGTGTACATGCAGTTGCTGTGATGGACGAGGCGCCGTCGCCCGTGCTCCAGGTACTCTTGCATGAACTCCTCGTTGCGCTGTAGGGCGAGTTGGTTAAGGCCAGCGTCAAGCTCCTGCGGACCTGAAATCAGCTTGCCGCCGCTATGCTCACAGACCTTCAGCCCCAGATAGTTGATTTCCGGAATTCCATAAAAACAGTCGCCGTTGTCTCGCTCAACGAGAAAACCGGGAAACTGGTTCTCGATTTTGTGATCGACGCGATCCAACTGAAACCAGTGTTGCTGTTTCTGTACGACTTGCAAGCCAAGATCAAGATCAGGAAGCAGCTCAGGATTCCAGGCACCTGCGGCAATGATCAAATGGCGGGATTGAAAATTTCCCTTGTCGGTTGAAACGTGGCAGATGCCATCGCCGCTGACGCTCCAGCCTTGGGCCTCAGTGTTGGACATGATCTGTGCGCCGTGCTTGACGGCTTGATCGATCATCGCAGTGACGCACATCTCCACTCGCAGAAATGCCGCATCGGGTTCAAAAAGTCCAACTTGATCAGCTGGGACTTTGAGGATCGGCAATCGTCTCCGGATTTCCTCAGAAGTGAATTGCTCAACTGCTAGAGAATGCTGGTCCGCACTTCGCTTCACCCCTTGAATCAGGTCACTATCGGGATTGCCAATTTGCAACAATCCTATCGTCGTGATCAGTTCTTTGATCTGCGGAGACGTCCGATGACGCTTGTTCAGCTCGTCCCACATTTCAAAGGCACGATTGGCAAGCGGTACATAGTTGGGGTGCTCGAAATACGCACGACGGATAATTCTCGTCTGACCATGAGAGCTGCCACGGTCGTGGGCTGGACCAAATCGATCTATGCCCAATACGCTCCATCGGTTCAGAGCAGCCGCTCGCATTGCTGCACTACCAACACCGCCGAATCCGATCACGATACAGTCATAGATCGAATTTGTGTCGCCTGACAGATTCACTCGTGTCTCACCAATTTTTGGGCTCAGAGAGGTTCAAAACAGAGATGTCCTGTTTTCGATCCCACAAAGGTACTCGAAATCTGAAATCAGGAAAGCTCTGAGAACCTTTGAAACTTAAAAGTTCGGTGTTGGCGGACGATAGTCTTCGGGAGTGATAGTTTTGAACCAGGCGATTGTTTTTTCCAAACCCTCGCGCAGAGGAATTTTTGGCTCCCAATCCAAATGCTTCTTGGCCAACGTGATATCTGGCTGACGACGCGTGGGATCGTCTGCCGGAAGCGGCTCGTAAATCAACTTGTTGTTGTTTCCTACCAGTTCAACAATCATCTCGGCAAGTTCCTTAATCGAATACTCGCCGGGGTTTCCAAGGTTGATAGGGCCGATCACATCATTGGGCGCATCCATCAAACGAATAAAGCCTTCTACCAAGTCGTCTCGATAACAGAAGGATCTAGTCTGTGATCCGTCTCCGAAAATGGTGATATCTTCCCCATTGAGAGCTTGGCGAATAAAGTTGCTTACTACGCGACCATCGAAGGGATGCATTCGCGGACCGTAAGTATTAAAGATTCTCGCGACGCGGATGTTCGTCTTGTTCTGCCGATGGTAGTCAAAGAACAGTGTTTCGGCCGCACGTTTTCCCTCGTCGTAACATGCTCGAATACCAATCGGGTTAACACAGCCACGATAAGATTCAGGTTGCGGATGAACTTCTGGATCACCATAGACTTCACTCGTGGACGCCTGAAAAATCTTTGCGTTGCAACGCTTGGCCATTCCCAGTAGGTTGATGGACCCGAGGATCGAGATCTTCATCGTCTTGATCGGATTGTACTGATAGTGACCAGGAGCAGCCGGACAAGCGAGGTTGTAGATCTCGTCGGCTTCGAGCAAAATCGGAGCCACGATATCGTGTCGGATAAGCTCAAAGTTCGGTTTGTCGAGCAAGTGCTCAACATTTGATTTTTGGCTGGTGAAAAAATTGTCCAGACAGATGACGTCATGTCCAGCTTCAACAAGCCGTTCACAAAGATGGGAACCCAGAAATCCTGCGCCGCCGGCAACCAGAATGCGTTTGATCATGATTTTTCTTCAATCGGAAAACGTGATTAAAAATAGAATGAAGTTGGTAACTCGCATTATAAACGAGCTTGCGAGTCTAACCTTGTTAGGAACCAGAAATGGCCCTTAAATTCCAGTTGGCTGTGCTGCAATCGGCACAACCATAATAATTGCAACGATAGTTCGACCTGTTGGCTGAATGTTGAGCCTAGTAAGCTGTTAAAGCTGCTGGGAAATTTTCTCGAAAGATGGAAATCAAAGTTGAACAAAAAAGAGTCTCGAGGTTTGCCGATCATTGGTTGGCGTGAATGGGTTGCGATTCCAGATCTCGGTATATCACGCATCAAAGCCAAAGTTGACAGCGGTGCTCGCTCTTCGTCGCTGCATGCTAGTGGTATCGAAGAATTTGAAAAAGACGGAATTCTGTACGTCCGATTCAAAGTGCATCCCAAGCAAAAAAAACCTGAGTTTTCCCGCCCTGCCCAAGCGAAAGTCATCGATATTCGGGAAGTAAAAAGCTCTTCAGGAAAGTCGACCATCAGAACGGTCATTTCCGCCAATATCCGCCTTCTGGGTCAAGTCGTGGCTGTCGAATTGACGCTGGCTGATCGAAGTGAAATGGGATTCCGGATGCTATTGGGGCGCGAGGCATTTCGAGGAAGATTCATTGTCGATGCGGGCAACTCGTTCTACGGAGGAAAACCCAAACGGAGGTCGCGGCAAAACCCGACCAAAAACCCGACTGATCAGGCCTCTTCTTGATGCAGTCGGTTCCGATGTCGCCTCAACTTCGCAGGTGCTCTACTTTACTGTTGGCTTGTTAAATGGTTAGAAATTGCATGTTTCAAAGTGTCCAGAAACTAGTTGCTGGAAAAACTCCCGACATTTCTGTTCCCCAAGGCCCTTTACCAGCAAATTCCAAGACGAAACGCTGTCAGCCTTTGGCTTACTTCGATGTTCAATTTATTTGACAACTCACTGAACCCAATTGCAAAAATTGGTTTGGAGTGAGATGCTCTTGCTTCATGCCCACCTCAGCTGTTTTTGAAACAGCTTCAGCAACTTATGATCGACCGCAAGTTGCGGAACGCAACAACCAGCTCCCCCACTCTATTTTTGATCGAAGTTGGTGCGCAGCTAGTCGCATCTGTAACTTCTTTTTCCATAAAATTCACTTCAAACTAAAATTTTTTAATTCTCATTAAAGGAGAAACAGTGTTTGCAAAGTATCTGACTGAGTTTATCGGAACCTTCTTTTTGGTTCTAACAATCGGCCTAACGGTCACGCAGGGCGTAGCCATGGCTCCGTTGGCAATCGGTTGTTCGTTGATGATCATGGTCTACATGGGTGGTCACGTTTCAGGTGGTCACTATAACCCAGCTGTTTCGCTGGCCGCCGCGCTTCGCGGCGCCATGAAAATGGTCGACTTGATTCCTTACTGGGTCATGCAAGTCGCAGGTTCCCTAGCCGCGGCCTATGTAGTTAGCGTTGTTATCAGCCCTGCCGAAGCAACCGAAACCGCCGCCGCAGTTTCTCAATTCTTTGGCCCGGCTCCCAACGCCGATGCTGGCTACAGTTTGTCGCACCCTGGTCCTTGGATCGTAGAAATCCTGTTCACCTTTGCTCTTGCCTTGGTTGTTCTGCAAACCGCGACTTCAGCTGGAACCAAGAATAACTCGTTCTACGGTTTGGCGATCGGCTTTACCGTCGTCGTGGCAGCGTTTGCTGGCGGTGGAATCTCTGGCGGAGCGTTCAACCCTGCAGTTGGCATCGGCCCTAACGTGATCAATCAGTTCATTGGCGGTGCCGAAGGTGCGATCAACAACTGTGGACTACACGTTGTTGGCCCACTCATCGGTGGTGCTTTGGCAGCGTTTGTTTTCCAGATTCAGGAAATGTTCGTAGTCAAGCAAGAAAACGCGTAAAGCTTCCAATTCAAATTGCGTTTGAAACGCATTTGACTGCCGCAAGGCAAACTAAGTATGGCGAAGTCGATTCAGTCGGCTTCGCCTTTTTTATTACAAGTAGGTCAGGCTGTGCCTGACTTCGTTACTGATTCTGATTCGCGCTTTCAGTTGGAAGTAGGTAAGCAGGTCAGGTTGTACCTGTGGTTTGGGGCCGTTAGCTCAGTTGTCAGGCACAGCCTGACCTACTTACTGCTCTGACTACCGATAAATGTCATGCGCTGGTGGGGTGCCTTGCTCACGCGCAGCATGAGCATGCTTACGCGTTGCGAAAACATGGCACACGAAACGACCGTATTTTATCTGACATCTTTCGGTAGACGTAACACCACAACTGACTGTTTCGCAACAGAAATTTGTGCTCAAGATCGATAACAAGCGAACGTTGCAAAGTTGAACCACTTCAACATTACTTCGACTCTGGCGAATCCGGCGTTGCGAAACATATCCAGATTTTGATCAACGGTAAGCGGAACCAAAACATTCTCCAGCGCGTCTCGCTTGCGTGAAATCTCGAGCTCACTGTATCCTTGTCGCCGCTTGAAATCAAAATACAAGCTCACCAACGCGTCGTCCATTTCCGGTTGTTGATGAACGACTTTTTCGCTGACCAGCATCATCCCGTCCGGCCTGAGCGAGTTGCAGATTCGATTTAAAACATCTGGTCGAGATTCTGCCGCGATGAACTGCAGGGTGTAGTTCATCAACACGATTGAAGCATCAGAAAATTCAAATGACCGAATATCGTCCTCATAAACGCTGATCTGCTCGAACAAAGATGCATCTTCACCAGATGGACGGGAAAGCAGTTCCAGCTTTTCACGGAGCTTTGCCAACATGGCCTGGGAATTATCGATTCCAATTAGTTCGAGATTGCGATCGGGCAAAGCCCGCGCTAAATGAATCAACGAAGTCCCAGTTGAACAGCCCAGGTCAACTACTTTAATCGGGTCGTGGTCAAGTAAACCAGCAATAACCGGTAACGACTGCTGCACGTCTGCGTATAGCGGAACGCTCCTTGAAATCATATCATCAAACACTCGGGCTACGCTTTCATCGAACGAAAACTCCCCAATCTGAGGATCGATTTGAGTGAATAGTTTGTCGATTTTTACCACGGCGTTGCTCGGCAAATGCTGGAGTTGTTGGCCAACGATTATTGATTGATTCTCAAAGCAAATTCTAACCGATAACCTTAAGATAAGCATCCTGCAGTCAAAGCATCGATGTCAGGCACGGTAGCTGGCCTTGGTGCTGTCCGGTGCTGTTTAAGTACTTTTCTGAATTTTCCTCTGATTCTTCAACATCCATTTTTGGTTCTCTTTCTCAGGTTTCATTTTTGATGGCAAACTGGCAACGTCCTGATCTGATTCGACAACTACTGCCCAACGTTGACTCGGCTGAAGTCGAACGTTTGAGATTGGTGGCCGATGAGAAATTGAAGATCGAGAAGTTCCAGATAATGGAACGGGCAGTAAGCAAGCTTCCTCTGGCAAGCGACCTGACAAATCCGCTAACGATAGATCTCTCCGCCGCTGAAATCACAATTGGTGACGCAGATGATCTTAGTCAACAACAGCATGATTCACTTGAGACCACCATTGATGCGCTGAGTCCTTGGCGCAAGGGGCCTTTCAATATCTTCGGCCGCCAGATTGACGCCGAATGGAAATCGAATCTCAAATGGGACCGTATCTCAGAAGCGTTGGGTGAACTGCGTGGCCGGCAGATTCTCGATCTTGGTTGTGGTAACGGCTACTACATGTTTCGCGCGGCCGCTCACGAACCTAAATTGGTTCTTGGGCTCGACCCGTCGATTCAGTTTTATTATGTGTTTGAGATGATGCAGCGGTTCCTGCAATTGCCGACGTTGCAATATGAGCGTCTTGGTTTGGAGCACCTCTACGTTTTTGATCAAGCGTTTGACATCGCGCTGTGCATGGGTGTGCTCTATCACCATCGCAGTCCCATTGAAATCCTGCGTAATCTCAGGCAAACGATTCGCGTCGGCGGATTCGCGATCATTGAAAGCCAGTCTATCGATGGCGAGGGTTCGATGGCGCTGTTTCCAGAGGACCGATATGCCAAGGCCCGAAACGTGTTTTTTGTTCCGACAAAAGACTGTCTGGTCAATTGGGTGAAACGGTCAGGCTTCAAAAATGTCGAAGTAATCTCGCACACAAAAGTCACCCCGCAAGAGCAACGCGCCACCCAAGACATGACTTGGGAAAGTCTGCCCGATTTTCTCGACCCAGACGACCAAAACCTCACGATCGAAGGGTACCCGGGCCCATTCCGAACCGTAGTTCGGGCGGAGCGTAAGTTTCTATAAGCCAGTTCTGTTTCCTTCTGTTTCCTTAACTCGCCATTTGGATAAAATGGACTGATCATTTTTAAGTATCCCAACCAATTTCTCCGGAGCCACTGTGAGCCGTAAAGTTCTTGATGTCGGTCAATGTAATTTCGACAACTCTCGTATCACACATTTTCTTAAGCAACATTTTGAGGTTGAGGTTGACCGGAGCCATTCGCATGACGAGGCGGTCAAGCTGGCTTTGGATACGCCTTACGATTTGATCTTGGTCAATCGCATTCTCGATGCAGACGCAACGCAAGGAATGGATATCCTCTCCACGCTCAAAACCAAACCTTCGACAGCTGAGACGCCGGTCATGATCGTCTCCAACTACCAGCAAACTCAAGACGAAGCCGTTGCTCGTGGGGCAGTCGCTGGATTTGGCAAAGCGACGCTCGATTCCGATGAAACGCTCGAAAAGCTAACGCTGTATCTGGGTGAACCAAAAACAAAGGCTTAGAGTCTCAACCAGTCTCAGTCGTAGGGCTTGGCTTTGTCCTAAAGTCGTCTTTCAACCCACCGATTGCCAATCGGAACCAGAAGCACTCGTTGATCGAACAAGATCGGCTCGGAGCAATTTTGCAACAGGTGTTCGTCGAACTCATGGAAATATTACAAGGCTGCCTCAAAGCCCCAGCAGGCCGGCTATCAGAATGCGTTGAATGTCGGAGGTTCCTGAATAAATTACACCACCAACAGCATCACGAAAGTCGCGTTCCACTTCGAACTCGCTCATGTAACCGCGTCCGCCATGAATTCGAACTGCGGCGAGACTGTTTTCCACAAATGATTCGGCGATATGGAGATTAGCCATGGCGGCTTCCAACGGAATTTTCTTACCCTGATCGACCAATCCAGCGCAACGATAAAGTAGCAATTTTGACGTTTCCAATCGAAGTTTCATGTTGGCAATACGATTTGAAATCGACTGGAACTTGCCGATCGACTGCCCAAGCTGTCGCCGCGTTTTAGCAAACTCAATTGTTTGCTCCAATTGCCTTGCCATAGAGCCGACATGGCTGGTGAAAATGAAACTTCGCTCATAGTCCATCGAAGCCGAGAAGATACTGGCACCTGCCCCGGGCTTACCGACAAGATTTTCTTCGGGTACGAAGACGTTTTTGAATTCAATGCTTCCCGTTGGAACCGTCCTCAGCCCCATTTTGTCCTGAGCTGGATGCAAGATTACTCCTTCGGCGCTTCCATCGACGATGAAGGTTGAGATTCCCCAGCGTCCGCGTTTTGGATCAGTAGAAACGAATGCCAGAATACAATCGGCAACCGGCGCCATGCCGACGTAAATTTTCTGGCCGTTGAGAATGTAACCGCCTTCGGTCTTTTCGGCGTTGGATTTCATCGAAAAAGCATCCGAACCAGATTCAAACTCAGTCATGGCATGAGCACCGATCATTGCTCCGTTGGCCATTGCTTTTACGTACTTTTCACGCTGAAAATCAGTGCCAAATTCAACAATCGGCGCTTGAACACACCAAACCTGACCGTTGATCGCCAGCGTAAGCCCATTGTCAGGACAGCCATGGCCAAGGGCTTCTAACATTAGAACTGATGTCAAAACATCGTGTCCGGCGCCACCTAAACTCTCCGGCGTATTGAGCCCAAAAACGCCCTGGTTCGCGCAAGCCTTCCAATCGTCGATCCGAAATTCACTGTTTGCATCGCGTTGCTTGAGATCTTGGCCAAGATGTTTTTCCGCGAATTCTCGTGTTTGCTTGCAAAGAGCAAGTTGTGTTGGTGTGGGGTCAAAATTCATCGCGTAGACGTCTTGGCTAGGGTGGGAATTTTAAGTTCAAGCTTACAATAGAACTTCGTCCAGTTTAGTCGATAGATTGCAAAGTATGTTTGAACAAGTTGAAAATTGCGATTCAATTCTGCTTGCCTGTGTCGATGTGGACGAATTGAAGCGTCAGATCGCCATTGGCCAGATGTTGTCAACGCTATCCGAAGCAGAACGTGACAGAGCCAACGCGTTTCGGGCTGCATTGCTGAGAGATCGTTTTATCGCGGGGCGATTCTGCTTGCGTGAAATTTTAGGGAATGAGCTAAACATTCCGGCGAACGAAATTCTATTCTCGACCGAAGCCAATGGAAAACCGTTCATCACTAACTCTACAACCCACGGCGGTCATTTTAGTTTTTCACGAAGTCAACAGTATGCCGTCGTTGGATATGCTGAGTCGAATCGAATAGGAGTTGATACGGAGTTCGTCCGCACCCTTCCAGACATGGACCTCATGGCAGCAGAAATTTTTGATGAAGAACAGTTGTTAGAATGGAACACGCTTCCCCAAGTCGAAAAGCCTCTGAGCTTTTATCGCGCTTGGACGCGCAAGGAGGCGGTGGTCAAAGTTGATGGCCGAGGCATTTCCGAGGGAGTCCGCAAAATCGAGGTTCCTCTGGGCGATATTGCGACTCAAGTGGTTGGTGTCACACTTCCGCCTTGTGCACCTGCGGGGGAAACGGTTGCCACCACAGTGTCATTGACTCAGTGGCAGGCGAACGAGGGATTGGTCGTTTCTGTAGCAATTGAACCAGGCTCCAAGAGGCGGCCGGCGGCCTTTTCCGACCGAACGGCCGAACGAACTGGCATTCACCATGGAACTGCAATAAGACGCGTATATTTCGCGGATTAATTCTTGAGGGCACTATGTCCTTTCAAAAGACACAGAACTGTACAAAGGAAGACGTTTTCAGCTTTGGAATCCCTTCTTTATGTCGCTTGGCAAACGCCTAGGTTATGCTTTTAGTTAAGCGAAAGAAACGACTACAGGACCGCAGAATTGAAGTTGTCAGGGAAAATTAAGGACTACCTTCGTCAAGTCACGATACTTGATTGCCGCTCCTTGGCTTTATTTCGAATCATGCTGGGGATTGCCGTTATAGCTGACCTTCTCGACCGGGCATCTGTTTTTGAAATCATGTACTCTGAAAACGGGTTGATCCCGCTCGAAGTCGTGCGAGAAATGCGCGGTCATCCGACCTTTGGTGTGTCGCACTTTTCGCTTCATATGCTCAATGGAAGCCAAATCTATCAAGCGGGACTATTTTGGATTGCGGGACTTTGCGCTGCGTGTGTCACTCTGGGGTATCGAACTCGGTTTTTTGTTATTGCGTCCTGGTTTCTCCACGCTTCAATCATGACGCGGAATCCTGTCTATTTTTCCGGCGCGGATGTAACCTTGGGGTTGGCATTATTTTGGGCGATCTTCTTGCCACTAAGCAACCAATTTTCAATAGACCGCTTCAGAGGCCGCGCGCCTGATTCGTTAGGGGAAACAGCACTGCGCGTTGGCGTCGCGTGCTACTTGCTACAGTTGCTCACCATCTATGTCTGCGCCGCGTACGCAAAAGACTTCACATGGCGAAACGGAACTGCATTGATGCACATCTTGCAAATGGATCTCCTCGCATCTGATTTTGGAAGATACCTAACAAATTATCCAGCTGTTTTGTGGGGCATGACCCTTGGCGCTTGGTGGCTGGAGGCTTTGGGCACCTTGCTACTGTTCACACCCTGGGGCTTGCGTTGGGGGAGAGGACTTTGCTTTCTGTCCTTTTTCAGCCTCCACGCCGGCATTGCACTCACGTGCGACATTGGCCTGTTTCCTTTTTTTTCAATGGTGCTTTGGTTACCAATCATTCCCGGCGGCGTCTGGGATTGGTTCGGCGTTCATTTGGCTCAAGCGGCTGAATCCGAACCCGGCGCGGCATCAGCGCGGTCGGTAATCAAGAACAAGAAACAAACAATTACTATATTGGTCGCCGCAAGTTCCATTATTGCGGTCATGTTAACAACTTTTCCTGTAGGCAATTTGGGGTTGGTTAGCCGTGTTTCCAAAGTCTACGTGTCTCGCTTGAAGCTTTCACAAAATTGGACCGTTTTTGCTAAGACAAAATATCTGGAACGTGACGGATGGTTTATCGTAGAGGGCACTTTGAAAGATGGTGAAACGGTTGATCTCTTGCGAAACTATCAACCAGTTCAATGGTCCAGACCACCTTTGAGCGGTCCACGAAGAGTACCGGTTATCTGGCGCACATACTTAGCGCGTCAAGAACGTAGTAAAAAAGAAAACTTGCACCGATATGCGAGTTATCTACACCGAAAACAAAAACTGATTGATGGCCACGGCTTCGACAAAATTAGAATGTTGTTTATGAAGGAAGACGGCCTTGGGCAAGACATCGTTACCCAGAACGTTTTCTGGAGCGGAAATCCTGCGGTCGAGTAACAGGCATTACTTTTTCTCGCCGTCAATTAATAAATGATCCCCCTAGCGAAACCAGCGGTTCAAGCCCAGTAGCCATAAGAAACATGCAAATCAAACAGCTCGAAGATACGCTGATCAACGCCCTACATTCGTCGCAACTGCGAACGGTACTGGCAGAATTGCAAGAGGATTCTGATGCGCTTTCCAATGATGCTCAAACGAAACTTCGAGACGCGATTGAGACTGTCGAAACAATCGATGCGTCCACGGTTCGAGAGATGCATCGAATCCAAAACTTGTTCGAAAAGAATGGAGTTCTAGTCTTAATGACCGATGTTTCCAAAATTGAAAAAATCCTCCATTGGTTCATGGTTGCCGTGGACAAAAAAGGCGTTGAGGAGGCTGCCAGGCTATTGGATGAGGATGGCTACTTCACGCCGCTGAGAAACAATCACTCTTATTGGCGACGCTATACAAAATTCTATGACCGGGCGAATTTTTCGTGTGACAAACAACTACCCTTTAGAGTTCAATTAAGTTGGCAGCCAAGTTTCAGTATCTCCGGAAAACTCGCGAGGCTTTTCAGGCCGAGCTTGGACGATCTGAAATGCGTTGAGCTGCCGGATTTTCTTTGGCCAGTTTACAGTCTTGTAAAATTCTCGCGACGCATTTTCAAAACGTCCCACGTCAAAGATGTCCAAAATCTAGGGCCTTTTCTCGGTACGCCAACGGGGATGATTCAACCACTTTTGAAATTTGCAGGTTTGCAAAGCGACCATGAACTGGTCGACATCGGTTGTGGGGACGGCCGGATTTTGCTTGAAGCAGCCAAAGAGTTCGGCTGCCGCGCGATTGGCTATGAAACGGACAAAGAATTGCTTCAATTGGCAGAGAGTAACATCCAAAAACAGAAGTGCGATGGCTTGGTAACCTTACGGTCAGTGGATGGTAAAGAAGCTGACGTTTCGAATTCGGATGTTGTTTTTGTTTTCTTGCCTGCCAACGTGATCGACGAAATCGTAACGAAACTGCTAACAAAAATGAAACCGGGTGCAGTTCTCATTGCTCACGAACAATGCGAGTTAAAGACGGTAGAGCCAACCGAAAGAATGCCGCTGATTTTGCCTTGTGGCATCAGTGTTGCTTACAAATGGCTGGTAAGAAAGACAAGAGATTCCTGACGTGCGGCAGCAACTAAGTAAAATTCGAAACATCCTCAACCGGCAGGACTGGCTTGCCTTGTTCGTTGCGATGTTGCTGCTTGTTGTGGCAACATTTCTTGAAAGCGTTGGGGTGTTTTCTATATTTCCGTTTATGAAAATGGCCACGTCGCCAGAGGTGATCGATTCAAACCCTTGGCTGGCATACGCGAAATCTGCGTTTGGATTTTCATCTAACCAAAATTTTCTATTCGCGTCGGGAATAGCCATGCTGGCCACATTTGTCTTAACGACGGTGGGCAGTGTGTATGCAAGCTGGTCAGTTTATCGTTCTATCTGGTTGTTGGCCCACCGGTTGGGGGTTCGACTGCTTGATCGTTACGCGAGATTTCCTTTTGAGTTTTATCATCGTAACAATTCGGCTGAGCTAACAAAGAAGATTGTTTCGGACGTTCACGATTTTGTAGGTGGGATTCTACTATCGGGCTGCTTGTTAGTAGCAAGTTTGCTTAAAGCTATTGTGCTGCTGGCGATGCTGCTTTGGATAAGCCCTCGGTTGTCGATGGTAGTCTTTGTAATATACACGGTCGTGTACTATCTGATGCACCGACTGCGCCGCAAGACTCTTGATGAACTTGGAAAAGAGCGATTG
Organism: uncultured Pirellulaceae bacterium; assembly: GCA_964433035.1. GTDB lineage: Bacteria > Planctomycetota > Planctomycetia > Pirellulales > Pirellulaceae > Mariniblastus. The sequence continues at coordinate 18,321 of CAYSQZ010000022.1, forward strand.
CTCACTACCAATTTGAGGTTCAAAACTCTGACAGAGTTATTGTCGGGAAGCAAAACACTGCGGGTTTCGGGTGCGACGAGTATGTTTTTGGACCGGTTTGAAAACGTTTCGGAAAGGTTCGCAGCGGTTCAGCCAAAATTTGCTTTGGTGAATTTGATCCCAAAGTATTCGATCGAGCTGCTTGCGTTTGGGGGGTTGGTCGCCATTATTCTCTGGAGAATTTCAACGGGTGGCGAACTGCTCGAGCTTATTCCCGTTCTGACGACGTTCGCATTGGCTACCTACAAACTTCTTCCAGCACTCAATATTTCTTTCTCGCAAATTGCGAATTTTGGCCAACACGCGCCCTTGATCGACGTGATCCACAACGACATGCACAACGGAACGTTGCTGCTTAAGCCTTCATTGGCACGAAGCGAAGCCGACCCCCTGGAGTTGCAAACGGAAATCAAAGTTGATCAGGTTTGTTATCAGTACGAAGCCAGTGATTCCAAAGTGCTAAACCAAGTTAGTCTGGTTATTCCCAAGGGGACGCGCTGTGCACTGGTAGGAACAACGGGTTGTGGAAAATCAACTCTATTTGACATCTTGGTGGGGGCCATATTTGCCAGCCAGGGGAAGCTGACGGTAGATGGGCAGGTGATCGACCCAGACAATGTTTACAACTGGCAAAACAGCATCGGCTATGTGCCGCAAGAAGTGTTTCTCTATGATGCAACCATTTCCGCCAACATCGCGTTGGGGGTTCCCGAGAATCAAATCGACGCGGACCGGCTTCAGATGGCAGCTCGTCTTGCGCAAGCTAAGGAATTCATCGAGAAAGACACGCCCGACGGCTTCAAGACACATGTAGGTGAGAGGGGCATAAGGCTCAGCGGCGGCCAGCGCCAGCGACTCGGGTTGGCTCGTGCCTTTTATCGTCAGCCAAGCGTTTTGTTTCTCGACGAGGCAACAAGCGCTTTAGACAATGTCACCGAAGAGGCAATTATGGCGTCGCTGAAACGGGAACTTCCTGAGCTGACGGTAGTAATGATCGCTCATCGACTTGGGTCGGTTAAGGATTGCGATTCCATTCATTTGATGCAAGACGGCAAGGTAGCCCAATCGGGAACCTACGATGAACTTTATGCGTCCAGTCAACGATTTCAAAAAATGGTTGAGGCGGGTGGGTGAGCCAGAAACGATTTTTCCATCAGCTCATTCTATGTCAACCTCGAAGAGCTGCTCGACACGAGGTTCAAAATACTCTTTGCCGTCGTAAAAAGTAGTGACGCGTTTGACCCTCACCCGAGAGACCTTGCCATTGCCGAGATAAGCATCAGGCCGCGGTGACGATACAATTTCACAAGGACGTTGGAACGTATCCAGCCACATTGCCTTGGATGACTGATTCAAATTGGCGAAATAAGTTGCGAGAAACTTTTTGAACTGCTCAGCCTTTTTCGCGTCATAGCTGACCAGACCTTTCTCTTGCTCAAGGGCATAAAAATCTTCGACCGATGCCAACGCGTTGATTTCATTGGCTTTTATGGAGTTCGCCACATTTCCGTACCTCAGATAATTCAGTTGTTTTTCTGGGTAGAGATAGTTGCAAACGGTCCATGTAAATGCAAAGTCATAGGGGGCCAGTACCGGTGCCGGAACAGACTTCCAGTCTCCCGATTCATCAAGGGCCTCTACACGATACGCATAACAGGCTCGAGTCTCGAACCAGGAAAACCTCGTGCTTTCACACCATCGGTTTCCGAGAATCACTAAAACGATGAAACAGACTTGCTGGATCGTTGAAAATTTTAACAACGAATCATCGCGGCGAATCAGCGCCCAGACATACCCCAGCAGTAATAGCTCAACGACAATCCAGGTCAAAAAGCAAATTCCGCTATGCTGCCAGATCCCAATGTGTAGGGCCGGCAGCATGATCAATATTCCCGGTAGTCGCCAGCGATGAAGCATATTCCCAAGGTACTGCGTGGCGTTAGATCGCTCCGGTATATTCTTTTTAGATCTCCACACCAGAAAAATCACAATGGTTTCAGCGACTTGCGTGAAAACGCAAGCCAGCACGCTGAAGGGCCTGAACCGATGCGATTGTGATACGATCTCCTCATAAGAGAGCCAGGATCGCCATCCATTTGCGTAGGATGAAAACGAAACCAGCGAGAGATCGTTGTGCAGCAGCCAACGTAATTTCACCTTGGACCAACCTGAAGGCCAATAGTGAGCTGCAAGCAGGAGCAACAGACAGTAGACAAACGGCCATCGTCGACGACCAAAACAAAGCACCAACGCGTGGTAGCCAACGAACAGGGCCAGCATTCGGAGCGCAAGATTTTTCTCGGTCCAAAAATGAGGAAGCAAATTGTCCGGGTGATGAAACTGTCCCTGGAACGCAACCAAGATCAAGCAAAACGGAAAAACAGCCAACGGACTGTACCAAATCAGCACAACCAGGCCCGCCAACAGACCTCGATCCATCAGGTGCCACTGAGCAAAGTAGTGATTGCAATCCATGATCACATAATTCCACGCCAACAGGGCTGCGATCCCGGTTACGAATACCCTGATGGCACTGGATTCCGAAACAGCCGACCAATGGCAGTTCCAATCCCCGCGGTACAAGGCAAGCAGAGACAACGCCAGAATCGGCAGCCAAAGAACTCCAACCCTGGCACAAAGTGAGGATGCGATCCAAACCTGTTGATATGCCTCTTCTGGTAAGGTTCCCGCATACATCAACAACTTGAAGATTGCCAGGAAACTCACGAGTAAGATCATCAGTGGCCAGAGATCAGCCCACCACTGGACGACAATCCTGAGGAACCCTGATTGATCAAGCTGTTTTTCACCAATGCTGTGATTTGAATCCAATGGTGCAGACCTTTTGATTGTTAACTATCTGACGTCACCAATAAAATTAGCGGTAAAGGTGACTATTGAGTTCGTTTATCATCATCTCTGCTACTAGCAGTGTCTATATGTTTTCTGATTGCGCTCGCAACATGTTCCACCATAGGTTCCAAAAGCGTCTGCACATGCTGCCCCTCGACAATCGCGACAGAAAATCCACCAACAGCATATTGCTTCAAATCAAAATGAAAACTTTTCGTAGGATCGGCGGCACTTTCTGAACTACGGACCAAAAGCGCTGGGGTCTGAACTTTGGAGGACACGTGAGCATAGTGCCCGGTAATGACGTCCTGCCTCACGGACCAACGGAAAAACTCGTCAACCTTTTTCGGATCAGAACTATTTTTCATTCTCCATTTCCAAACCGAACGCTTGAACTTGCACCAAGATGGTGTTACGAATCGCCACAAATAGCGCGGCAGCCAAGCCGAAATACTGCTGCACTCTGCGCGAACACGAGCGACAGTATTACGGTAGACCTTTCGCACTGGTAACTTTATCCCTGAGTCAACGATCGACAAAGACCGTACTCGGCACCCACGATCTTCAAGGCGTTTTGCCATTTCCAATGCGACAGAAGCTCCCAAGCAATAGCCGACCAAGTCACAAGAAAAGGAGTCGGGATGCAATGGAGAACCCAGCACTTTGGATATTTCATTTAAGTAGTCTTCTGCGATGTCGGAGATTGAACTTAAGGTTTTCTCCTCTCCATCCAGACCTCTGGATTGCAATGCAATCACTGGACGATCCGAAAAGTGACTGGCCAAAAATCGAAAGTATAGCGCATCCAGATTCCCTGCGTGCACACAGACCAAAGGAATACCTTTGGATAAATTGTTGAAACGAATCAGTATCTTCGACTTTACGATAGGAGAATCATCGTACAACAAATGCGCCAACTGCCGGATCGTAGGAGCTTCCATCAGATCAATTGGCGAGAGACGCTTGCCGAAGACGGAATTGATTTTGGAAATTAGCTGAATGCTCGCCAGTGAATCCCCGCCAATTTCAAAAAACGATCCGTTGGCACAACAGATATCGGACATGCCAAGAACACTGCGCCAAATCTCGAGCAATTTTTCCTGAGTTTCATTCTCAGGACCAATCGTTTCTGTGGTTGCCGCTGCCAGTTCTGGAGAAGGCAACCGACCTAAATCCACCTTGCCATTTGCTAGACGCGGGAAACTGTCTACTAAATAGATATGTTTGGGTACCATCGGCGCTGGTAATTTCCCTCGCAATTGTTGCAACAAGTTTGAAGTAGAAACATTCTGGGCAATCGCATAAGCAATAAGCGACTGAGCGGCGGATTGATTTTCCGGAGCCCATCCGATCGCATGGGCTTCCTTGACTCCATCCAGTTGCCCCATCGCCGTTTCGACCGCCCCCAATTCAACACGGTGGCCACGAATTTTTATTTGTCGATCCAACCGCCCGGCAAAAACGATACTCCCATCATCTCGACGATACCCCAAGTCACCGGTGCGGTAAATCCGCCTCCGCATGCCTGAGTCGTCGCTGGTCTCAAAAAACTTCTGAGACGTCAACGCTGTCTGGTTCAGGTAGCCCTTCGCCACGCCTGGTCCCTCTACGCAGATTTCTCCCCTAGCGCCCCAGCCGACGGGTTGCTGCTGCGCATCGAGAATCGAAACTGTTGCTCCAGCGATCGGTTTGCCAATGGGCACAACGTTTTGAGTGTCCTCTGGATCCACGCAGTGTGCGGTCATCCAAACGGTTGCTTCTGTCGGGCCGTATTCGTTGTGCAGTTCAGCACTAGGTAACGCCGCGAAGTGAGCCTCAATCACCCGGCCAGGCAAACTTTCACCAGCAACAATGGCGGTGTCCAACGAATCAAGTTCGTCGCCGTTAGCGGCTTCCAATATCGAATGATAGAGAGTCGGTAAGCATAACAGGTGTGAAACGCCGTGATTCTGAATCAACGACACCAACGCATGAATATCAGTTCTTTCGTCTGTTTGGGGGAGCACAAGGGTCCCGCCAGTGGAGAGCGTCCAAAAAATCCCTACCACCGAACTATCAAACGCAAACGAAGAAAGAAGCAAAAATACGCTTGGGCTACTCTTGTAATATTGGCTTCTTGCCCAATTCGAATACGCCAGGTTTGCGTGCGTAATCTGAACACCCTTGGGGAGCCCGGAGGAACCAGAGGTATAGATCAAGTAAGCGAGATCTTCAGGGCTTCGCATACCAATAGATGCTGGTTTGGTCTGACCATCTGCGGTTTCAAAAACCTGTTCAATAAAAACCGAAGTTGCCATGCCAGTCGGGAGAGCCGCAGAAGACGCTTGGGTCGTAAGAACTACAGCCGCGTTTGCATCCTGAATCACGTGCCGAACATGCTGTTCTGGATAACCGGGATCAACAGGAACGTAGCTGCCGCCAGCTTTAAGCACTCCCAAAATTCCAGCCAGCATCTCAATACTGTTTTCAACACAGATCGCGACAACGGCATTAGGGCCAACACCATTGTCAATCAACGTGTTAGCGATTTGATTTGACTTGAAATCGAGCTCGCGATAAGTCAGAGTTTGGTCATTAAAAACGACCGCAGGATGGTCTGGAGAACCTTCTGCGTGCTGGCTGATTAGTTGATCGATGAATTGAAATTCCGGCAAAACAAAAGTTTTAGCTGACGTTATCGTCCTAACGTGTTCAGGGACGCCACACAGGACATCCAAGGCCTCAACCGATTTTGATGTCATTTGGTCCGAAAGCCATATGAGATGCTCCATCAGGCGATCTATGAGCGCATCAGAAAACAGGTTCCGGTCATGAAGAAAAATAAACTCCAAGTCTTCTTTCGGGTCGACCAGAAGTGCCAGCGGATAACTGCTTTGCTCAAAATAGTCGGCATTCTCAATCGATATTGAATGCGTGTTGGTATCGCGTTGCGGATAGTTCTCGAAAACCAGAATACTCTCAAACAAGCTTTCTCCCGCGCCGACCTCCGAATGCTTTTGAATGTCTGGCAAAGCGCTGGTTGCCCATCGGCTAGACCTTGCGTATTTTTGCTGAATTTCTTGTAGCCATTGATGGAGACTTTTATTCGGGTCAATTTTTATTCGAAACGGAATTGTGTTGATAAAGCAACCAATGCCTGACTCGATACCGTAAAGATCAGCTGGTCGGCCAGCATTGGTGACACCGAAAACGATATCTGTATCACCACCCGAATAACGACTGACAGTTAGGCTCCACAATGCTCGAACCACGGTGCTCAGTGTCACCTGATTTTCCCTCGCAAGGTTGCGGAGTTTCTGCGTTTGTTCAGCCGTCAAAAAACAACTAACCTGCCGATGATCAGTGAATGTAGACGGTGGTGAATTCGGCGACCCTAATTGGTTCGCACGCGAAAACCCTGACAACTCACTTTGCCAAAATTCTCGTTCGGCATCCACGTCACGTTGGCTTAGGTATTCCACATAGCTGCCATACTGAAAGGCAGGCGATTCCGTCAGTGGATGGTCATAAGCAGTCAAGATTTCGTCGAAAAGTGTTTGCGATGACCAACCATCGAGCACGATATGGTGAAAGAGAAAAAGGAGCACGTACCTGTTCTCATCACAGCAGCACAGGAAAAATCTCAGCAAGGGCGCATCTGTCGGATCGACGCCCTCGCGACGATTTGTTTCGACCAGAGACAGCAGTTTCTCGCGCTGCAAGTCTTGATCGTCGCTTCTCCAGTCAAGTTGGGTCACCGGAAATTCAATTTGCTCCCGTACCACTTGAAGCGGCTCAGCGATACCATCCCAAACGCAAAACGAACGCAACGCGTCGTGTCTCGAACACACAGCTTGCAGTGTTGCGATCAGCTTGTCCCGATCAATGTCACCCTTGAGCGTGACGGCCACCTGATTTACGTAAACGCCGGAATCGCGAGCCGAAATGGTGTGGTAGAGCATGCCCAACTGGATCGGAGAAAGCCCGTAAACATCTGCCACGTTTTCCAATGTTTCCGTCATTTTTTCTCTTCACGCATGGATGAAAGAACCGATCCAAGGTCCTTGATCGCGTCCTTCTTCAGTCCCGTCATCGAATAACGAGACTCCGCATTGGTCGGCGAGGCCGCCTCTGAAAGGCACGTATTCTCGGGTTCCTCGTCATTCCTTTGATCAATCATCCCGGCAAGTTTCTCGACCGTCAGGCTTTCGAAAAACTGATTCGGTGTGACTTTGATTCCACTACGCTGGCATCGGGCAACGATTTGAATCGCCTGAATTGAATCACCACCGAGTTCAAAAAAGTTGTCTCGGATACCGACCTCTTCAACACCGATCACGTCCGCCCAGATCCGGGCTAACCTCTGTTGGGTCTCGCTTTGAGGAGCCACAAAATGCTTGACGGGTGCTGCCGCCAAACCTCGTGGATCTGGCAACGCATTGGTGTCGACTTTGCCGTTCTCCGAAAGCGGTACTTTGTCGATCCGGATAAAACGGCTGGGCAACATGAACGCCGGGAGTCGCTCGCTGATATGCTGGGTTAGCTGTTCCGCAGGAAGTTCATTTTTTGAAACGTAGTACGCCACCAATCGAGTGCCGTCGGTCGGGTCGCCGAGGTCACCGTCGTAGCCAATCTCGTTCAAGATTTGATGCACATTTTCGACGTCAATGTCATCATTCAACTCTTCCAATGCCGCCGCACGTTGCTTGTGCCCCATCCGAACATCCCACGCGTAAGGCAACGCGTAGTTATGAAAACCCTCGCGGCGTTTGTGAACATAGATGCCCACATCATTGATCAAACAGTTCGTCGAACGGCCGGTGTCGCTCGGTCGCACCCAAGGTAATCGCTCGTCAAGGTACCGATACATCTCATCCAGATCGACGTCGCAGTAGCGATAGAAATCCAGAATTTGCACCTCGTTGAAGATCGCTTCGTTTTGAAGATCCTTGACGTCAAGATTTCGATATACCGCATCATCGACTCGATGGTAGGCTTTGCGAGCTTCCATCACGGTCTGGTCGATTTGGACCAGGTCGACACAAGTTTGCTTAAACAGATCTTCAGTTAATCGCGTTTCAAAAAACTGGCCGCGCGAAAGCCCTGTGAACAAAAACGGGATCTTCTTCTCTTTCGCGGTATTCATGGCCAACGTATAGATCGTTTTAAAACAACCTTGGCAAACGTTGGAATGACGCTTCAGACTGTCGACAAAAATCTCGTTCATTGCCGGGGTTGAACCAAAAACATGATCAACCCCAAGCGTCGAGACGACTCGACGGATGTTGGCTTTGGCTTGTTCGGAGATGTAGCCATTGTCTAAAGTAAAGGCCAGAACTCTCAGTCCCATGTCGGCCAGTCGCCCCAACATGTAAGTGCTGTCCTTGCCGCCGCTGAGCAACGCCATACAGTCGTATTGGCTTGCGGCAATCTGAGCATCGGTTCGTGTAGAAAGTATTTCTTTCAATTGATCTAACGGTTGAAACCAGCCTTGAGCCTGCTCGCGATAAGATTCAAACGCACTGCATTGACTGCAGACCATGTTTTGATCAAACGAAACCCCGGGATAATTCGAGGCCAAACCGCACTTGCTGCAGTGGTCGATCGTCTGACTGGCCGCACCAGAACCGAAGGTTGTTACAACGACTTTGGAAATTTCCGTGTGGCTTTGAAGCGCGCTTTCAATTGCGCCGAGTTCAATTCGTGCTCCGCGAATTTTGACTTGCTGGTCGGTGCGCCCAAGGTATTCAAAGATGCCTTGATCGTTAACTCGTGCCAGGTCGCCGGTTTGATAAAATTCCGCTTCCGGAGAAAACGGAAGTGCGACAAAACGGCTTGCCGTCAGCTCTGGGCGTCCGAAATAACCATTGGCCAATTGATCGCCGCCAATATATAGCTCTCCAGCGACACCAAGAGGAACAGGTTGCTGATGTTCGTTCATTACCAGCGCTCGCATGTTCCCAACTGGGCGGCCGATCGGCACCGAAACGGAGGTGCATTTCTCTGAGGCCTTCATCGAGTGAACGATACAGCCCACCGTGGCTTCGGTAGGACCGTACTCATTGTGAATCATCACGCTATCGGAAAACGTCGCAGCGATTCGATTGACCAGTTCGGTCTTCAAGTCCTCTCCGCCAAGAATCAGTTGCCGCACTTTTGAATCCGGCAAATTACGGTTGGCTAAAAGACTCAAATGCGAAGGCGTGAGTTTAATAATGTTGACAAGGTTTTCTTCAACGACATCCAGCAGTGCCAAATCCGAGCCATCGGAACGGCGAGGATAGACAACGACTTGACCACCCGAAACAAGCGGGACAAAAATCGAAGTCAGCGTCAGGTCGAAAGTCAGTGGAGTGAACAGCGGGAAAGTCAGTGCGCTGCCGTCAACATAGTAGCCAACTGCCCATCCGACATAGGCAGCCAATGCGGCGCGGGATACCTCAACGCCCTTGGGCTGTCCGGTCGATCCTGACGTGTAGAGAATGTAAGCGGGCACGTCGCCAGTGTCGTTTGACGGTTCGTCGCCGAAACCTTGGTCGGTCGGTTTCAGTTGCAAGCCATCGGTGAATTGCCACGCGACCTTGCCATCGTCCAACAAAAACTGTTTTCGGCTTGCCGGCCACAGTGGATCCAGCGGAACAAAGGTGTTCCCAGACTTCAATATCGCCAACATCGCCACCACAGCATCAATGCTGCGCGGCAGACAAACGGCGATCCGCACGGGTTGCTCGCCGACGTTCGCTCTGATCATTTCGACGGCTTTGTCGACTTCGGCGGCCAACTCACCGTAGGTCAGCGACTTGCCATTGCGTCCCATAACGAGCGCAACTCGATTCGAGTTCTGTGCGACGGTGTAATCGAATCTTGCTACGACAGATTCATGTTGCACACTACTATCGGCAGCATGCTCGGCAACGCTTGTCTGATCCAGAAGTTCGCGCTCCCGATCGCACAACATGTCTACCTCGGCGATCGGTTGCTCCATTTCGATGGCCATCGCGCTGACCAAGTTGCCAAAGTGAGTGACCGCTCTGGATTGCTGTTGCGTGTCGAAAATGGATTCGTTGAAATCAAAATTAGTTTCGACTTGCCCCGTGCCTTCAAAATCACCTACGTGAAGCCGCAGATGATGCTCGGCATCGTGGCAACCGGGATGCAGCCAAACCGGGTCGACACGGGTTTCACCAAAAGGAGCGAAACTGGCGTTGATGAAGTTGCAAACTACATTGAAGGACGCGTTCGTCTGGCTCGAAGTCTCTCCTGAAGTCGCGCGCTTGAGGTACTCGTTGGTTGCCGTTTGAACCTTCTTAAGCAGGCTCGCAAACGTTTCGCTCTGGTCCACCGTGACTTCATGAACATGGAAAGCGATAAAGGGCCCCATCGACTCTTTTGCCGGCTTGGTCAAGCGATGGTGAAAGGGCACGCCAATTCGAATCGTCCGTTGGTCGCCGACGCGAGACAGGTAGCTGTAGAGCAAAGTCAAAACGACGTTCAGTTGCCCCATCTGTTTTGAAAATGAGCGAGCTCGTTTGTCACTGCTGATCTTTTGAAACGCTTCGGCATCCAACTCCGCGGCAACGCGCCGACTGACGCTTTGAATCCGCGATTGGGTTTTTCCATAAAGCGTCAGTGGTGGCGCATTTCGATTGGCTTGCCGCCCGCTCTCCAAAGCACGATCGTCTGCGGGGAGAAACTGCCAATCAACCTCGCCAGGAAGCGGCTCGCCCCGCAGTAACGCGTGATAGAACTGTTCCTCAATGCGATAAAGTTGCGTCACGCCCCAAGCATCACAAATTAAGTGATGCTGGTTAATAAACCAAACATGGTCTTGGTCGCCTAGTTTCAGCAGTGCCGATTCAAACATCAACCCATCCATCGGCAACAGTCGCTCACAACGCGACTGACACCACTGGCAAGCGGCTTGAAACGGATCACTCTTGCCCGACAGGTCGATTACAGGAAACTCAAACTCAGCGTTTTCAACCAACTGAGCCACCGGAATTCCCTGCTCGGTCATCGCGACCGTCGTTCGCAGCGTTTCCGAGCGAGCCACGATTTCTCGAAACGACTGTTCAAAAAGGGCTGGATCAATCGCGGCCGGAATACGAATTCGAAACGCCGAATTGTAAATCGGTGACCCGGGGTCGAGCTCTTGCCCTGCCCAGATCAGACGCTGCATCTGGCTTAAGCGTCTCGTCGCGCTGCCGTGCGGAATATGCATTGGAACGACACCTCAAACATTGGGTTCAAGGTAGGCAACGATGGCTTCCACCGACATGAAGGTCTCGACAGTAACGTCTTGAGCAGGAACGGCAAAACCAAATTCACTTTTGATATACGCGAGAAGTCTCATGATACCCAAAGAATCCACGAGGCCATCTTCGAGCAAGTCGTCGTCGACTGCCAGTTCGATTTGCGATGAATCCAAAAGCACGTCCGACGTGATGTAGAACGTCAATTTTTGGGTCAGTTCTTCGGTACTAAAGGACGACTGGGAATCGCTCATGTCATCTCGTTTCTTTGTTTGAGTGCATTGCAAATTTGTTGAGCTTGATGTTTCAAGTCTTTGCGATCAATTTTCCCACTTTGAGTTCGAGGCAGGTCAGCAACACAGTTGATTCGATTGGGGATAGCGTAACGGGAAAGGCAAGAGTTCAAGTAGGTTTTGAACAACTCCTCGTCAGCTTGTGAATTCGTTTTGCAGATCACCGTCGCATGAATTTCTTTAACCTCGCCATTTAAGATCCAGTAAACTCCGGCCTCTTCGACTTCCGGGTGATTGGTCAGCGTGCGTTCGATGTCATCGAGTTCAACACGATAGCCGCGGACTTTAACTTGCCGGTCTTTACGACCAAGAAACATCAGTTCACCGTCTTCACGCCTGCTGACGATGTCACCGGTTCGATAGTAGACCTTTGGAGATCCGGTTTTGTCGGTGTGGTGAAAGAACGCTTTTTTGTTCAGTTCCGCCTGTCCCCAGTAACCTAACATCATCGTCGTCGAACAGATCACAAGCTCGCCGGCTGTCTGACCATCGACGATTTCGTCTTCGGCGTCGATGATCAAGCCGTCGGTTTCCGCCCACGTTTTCCCAATGGGAACGGACGAGTTCTTTTCATCGTCGGCGTAGGCCGGCGGAATGTGATAGTACGTGCACTGGTTGACTTCCGCCGGGCCGTAAACGTTGCTGAAGCACGCCTGAGGCCATTGTTTCATCAACGCTTTGAGATGACGAGGCGGGAATGGTTCGCCGCCGTAGAGCACCCAACGAAGCTGGCTGAAATCCAGATCCTCAAGCGGAGCATGGGCTAACATTTGCTGCAGCGCCAGAGGCACCGAGTACCAGATGGTCACTTTTTCTTTGGAGGCCAGTTTTGCCAGACTGGCGGGTATCCGCGTATGAGCCGCGGGCACGATCAGTGTGGTGGCACCGGCAAGGCAGCTGGAAAAGTAACCAAACGTGGACATGTCAAAGTTGATAGGCGAATGATTCGCGATCACGTCTTTGGGGCACACACTGTAAGTCGCTACCGAAAGTCTGGCGTATGCCAAACCGCTGCTGTGAGAATGCGTGATCCCCTTGGGGCGTCCGGTCGATCCGGAAGAGTACATGATGTACGCCGGGTCTGCAGCCTTAATCGACTTTGAGTTGGCGTTGAGTGGATGACGAGAATGATCAGCGATCATCGACATCGGAAGTCTTTTAGGCACCGACTCCAGATCCATATTGTCGTCGGCACCAATCACGCATTCAAGCGGTCCGGGGTTGGCGAGGATCCCCTGTAAAGTGCGCGACTTCTTGGGACTGGTGATCATGAACCGAATGCCGCAGTTTTGAATCAAACCACGAACGCCTCCCGTCGGCATGCCGGGATCAACTGGAACCAGGACGCCGCCAGCTTTCAGAATTGCATAAACAGCAATCGCTGTTTCAGCACAACGCGGCATAAATACCGCCACGCGATCTCCAAGCCCAAGCCCCTGCTGAACCAACAGATGCGCGAGTTGATTCGAGCGATCGTCAAGTTCCTGATAAGTAATCGAAGTCACGCCATCAGTAAACGCAATTTTCGCTGGAGAAACTTGAGCGGCCGATGTGACCGCGTGGTGCAAGAGTTGACTCATGACAGCCCTCCCTTTTTGGCCGTCGCCACTGGTGCAACCGAGGGAGCCGAACCAACTAAACTTGGGCTGATTGCAGCCCCTTCGTTGCCCGCCAGAAAGACGTAGGGGCTCTTGGGATCGGTGGATTGAGTTCCCATCCACACTTCGGTGCCCAGTCCTAATCGACGTGCATGTTCGAGAAAAAGCTTGGTCGCCACGTAGTCTTCCAGTACCCAACCCGTCGAATCAAACACCGTCAGGCCTTGTTCCAATTCTGGTGAAGAATCGTTGCGCTGCATCAGTTGATAGAGTTCCTCAGCAACATCTGCTGGCGCCAACTGTTGGCACTCGCCTTCGACCTCAGCTTGCCCTCGAACATCAGGAGTCACAAAGCTTCGTTTCAATAGCGATACTGGCAATTCGAACTTATTCGGGAAATCCGAACCCACTGCGTTGATGTGCAAATGCTTCTGAGTGGGCACATCATCGAAAACGGGACCTGCTCCAATATCAATCGTCGTGGCAATGCTGACTACGTCAGACTGCTCAAGAATCTCTTCAATCGAAGATATCTCAAATTCGGCTTGGCCCGCGAACGGCCGACAACGCCGTTCAAACGAATCCATCGTCGCAAAATCGGTATCGAAAAAGCATACTCGCTGGACATCAAAGACCCGAGTCAAAGCGTGCAATTGGGTTACCGCTTGGGCGCCGCAACCAATCAGCCCTACGACACGACTATCTGGCTTTGCCAAAAAACGACTCGCAACCGCGGAGGCAGCGCCGGTACGGAACGCCGTCAGCAGCGTCCCATCAACAACTGCCTCCAGATGGCCTGTTGTTGCGTTATACAGGCTAAAGTCCGAAAGGATGGTGGGGAGACTGCTGAGGTCGGGGTTCTGCGGGTGATAGCCGACCATCTTCATCAAAATGTGCTGGCCGGTTTGAAATAAAGGCATCCATTCGAGCAATCCCGATCGCGGCGACGTATAACTAAATCCGTCGCGCACAGGAACCGAAGTCCGCTGCGGATCAAAACTGCGAAACGCTTCGTCCAATCGGACAATCAATTCGTCCATCAGCCGGTCGACACCGGCTTCGACGACGATCGCTTGAATATCAAGTTGTGAAAGTACAGTCGTTTTCATCAGGCACCCACGATGGCTCGTTCGTAAAACCACCACGCCGCGATCACACAGATGGCCAGCGAACCGCCCACCAAGAAAATCGGTTGGTAAATTTTTGATTTGCGAAGAAAAAAGATGACTGGGAAAACGCCGATTACGATCGCCAGTTGTCCCAGTTCAACACCAATGTTGAATGACAACAGCAACTGCCTAAGGTCGCCCATCCGAAACGGGAGGTCCTTCATCACCGAAGCAAAACCCATTCCGTGAAACAAGCCAAAGATGAATAAGATGATCCAGGTTCGATCGTGAAAAACTGGAAAGATGTTGTTCAAAGCGACAAGGATGATCGAAAATGCGATAATCGACTCGACGATCCAGCCTTCCAAACTGATGATGTCCAGAGAAGCTAAGGCCAACGTGATTGAGTGAGCTACCGTAAACACGGTGACAATTTTTAGAATGTTCCAGAAAGCACCAGCGAACCCTTTGACCGGAATCCACGTTTTTCCTGAAACAGCCTGCAATTCGTTATCAGTCGCACCCTCCACGTCGTCGCTGACGGGTTGAGTTTCGTTGTCCCGTCTTAGCAGTACCGAAGCCAACAAAAGAGTGACCAAAAACAAGATATGATCAGTGCCGATCCAAATATGTCGAACGCCTTCCCAAATGTAATACCGCCACCCTTTAGGAACCTGAGAAACATTGACGAGGTCGACTTCTTGTTCGGCATTCCATGGTGTAAAAATCGTGTGATAAAAGCCTTCTTGAAACCCGTCCTCGGTGATCCCTTTGCTTTCGTCAGGTTTTGTGAGGCCTTGGTCTTTAAAGCTACTGTAATTCATACACAGGATCGAACGTGAATAGCGGTCGAACTCAAACAGTAAATCACTTTTGACGACCACTTTTTCAGGCAGCGAATCAAATGACTTTGTCTTATAAAGAACTTTCGCGAAGTGCTTAAAGTATTTGCTTTCCATCAAGTCGATCCCGATGATCTCGTACTGAACTGCTTCGCCAGCGAGCGTTTTGATTTCAAAATGTTGCCGAACGTAATCCTCGAGTTTCGCCGCATGGCCTTGCAGGGCGGACTTGGCACCTTCCAGATCTTCAGGGATCTCGAGTTCCAAATACTTACGCAGGTCGGGTAAGCGCATTTGCACTTCGCCCGAATAGTGATCATCAACCGGGTTGAGCCAAATATAGGTTTCGTCGGTCGAATGCGCCGACAAAGTAGGCGCAAGGCAGACCAAGAACGCCAACGCAAGCGTCACTTGAACCAAGCGGCGATAAATCAAATTGAAAACCCGTTGTGCCACAGCTTTGGCCTAACTTTAAAAAACAAGTGAGTGTGTGTGACTAAAAGTCTACGTTGACTTCGCCGCCACTGATTGAGCAGAGATTTCGATAAACGGTAAGCGAAATGTTATCCGATATCACATGCGTGGAGCCATCGAGCAGTGAAAAGATTGCCAATCCCGAATGAGCAGACGAGATCCCTCGGTCGGCACCCGTGTTCGCATTGCGAGACCGATTGGGACCAAATTCTGCATCGAACAGCACCATGTGCCCATGGTCGTCCGTCGGTTCACCGATATCGCGCACCGCCGCGAACCAGGCGGTTTCAAAAGCCTCGTGTGGAGGTAGGCCGATAGGGTTTCCGTTGTCGTCCAGAATTGGCCCATTGGTTCGCTCACCAAGCGCGATCGTGTTCGAAGTTCCATCAGTGACTTGCCCAAAGGTCACTTCACTATTGCGAAAGAAAGGGCCGCTACTTTTATCAGGAGTCGCATCGAGATTGATATCATCCGAATCGTCCGACGGAGACTCGTTAAACCCCGTGGCGGGTCCCCAATTGGCAACGTAACTTGAAGCCGCATATTGCTCACTATTCGATTCATCGCGGACAACAAAAATGTCGGGCGAATAAGGATCAGAAGGGCACAAGAAAAAAGGCAATTGCGTCTCGCGAGCCGCCTGATTGACAGCGGCAAAAGGGGTTACTCTTTGATCAATTGTCACCGCCAAATTTGCCTGCTCAACATGCTCAAGAATTTCTACCCCCCAAGCAAATCCTCTCTGGTTCGCGCCGTTACTGCCGGGCTCAAAAGCATAGCCAGTTGGAAACTCCATCCGAGCCGATTCAAAGTTGTGAATCGCCAGTGTGCCTTGTCTGAGGTTGTTTTTGCACTGGGTCTGGCGGGCGGCTTCCCGAACGCTTTGAACAGCAGGCAGCAGCATACCGATGAGAATTCCAATAATTGCGATGACGACCAGCAGTTCGACCAAAGTAAAAGCTTTACGTAATTTGTTTAACATCTCGGTTCTACCTAAAACGTTGTTGTGCAAGTTGTAAGTTTGGAAAGTTAAGTAATCGAGTACAGTAGATCGGGCATGTTTTTTGAAGGCGCGATCGCGCTAAACTTGTATAGCTGCCCCTATCCAAGCCTCGTCGATTCTCAAAATCGAGTTGTCACCAACTCTGACTACTTATCAATGTGATTGGAACAAAAAAAACCTGCAATAAAATTAAAGAATCGACATTTTTTTTTGAATTCGATCATATTCCTAGGAGACTTCTAAAAAGGTACGCCAGTGTTTTGCTCTTTTGGTGCGATATATTACCTATTGCCAACTTGGGCAGTCACCCGACATGAGTGATTGTGCGGTTTAGCAAAACAAAGTCACCCTCCAAGAATTGGGAAGGTAGAGAAAAGAAGATGAGGGTTAATGTGCTCCGCTTGCAACCTCCCAGGCCGATACGCTTCCGACCCTCTCGCAAGTGGCTCTTCGCGGAATTTAGTGGGTGATTGAGAACAAATCCACCCTCCCTCTGGGAG
>CAYSQZ010000023.1:0-34871 GCA_964433035.1 uncultured Pirellulaceae bacterium
AAACGGCTTGTTGCTCATGGCTTAATCTCTCAGCTTAAAGTTCAGTCTCTCAACTTAAACGCATCTGGAAAATGTTTACGCGCCGATTCCAGCGGCTTGGCCGCGACCATTCCCAAGCCACAAATCGAGCCTTCTTCCATCTCCCATCCGACATCTTCGGCCATGGCCAGCGACGCTGGATCCCCCAATTGAATGTACTTGTCAACTTGCCGGTGAATGTATCTCGTGCCAATTCTACAAGGTGCGCACTGGCCGCAACTTTCCCGCTCGAAAAACTCCAACTGCCATTTTGCGGCTTGAGCCATGTCAATCGTATCGTTGATGACCACAACGCCTGCGCTTCCCATCATCGAACCGGCTTCTGAAAGGCTCTTAAAATCAAGTGGAACATCTTTTTCAGAGATTGGCAGAAAGCCGGAAGATGCCCCGCCGGGCGAAAACGCGATTGGAGTTCCAACGTAGCCATCGGCAGCTTGAACCAGTTCATCCAATGTCGAACCCAACGGTAACTCGTAGACACCTGGTGCGTTAACATGCCCGGAAATGCAATACAGTTTCGAGCCGGGCTCAGTTTTTCCCAACGAGTTGAACCAGGCCCCACCTCGGTGCACAATCGCCGGGACGCAGGCGATCGTTTCGACATTGTGAATCAGAGTCGGTTTATTGCGAAAGCCAGACTGAGTTGGGAACGGAGGCTTTAGTCTGGGCATTCCGCGTTTGCCCTCAAGCGACTCCAGGAGAGCAGTTTCCTCACCGCAGATATAGGCGCCGTGGCCTTTGACGATTTTGATTTCGAAGTCTACTAAGTGATTCCCAGCTTCCTTGATCGCTGATTGCAAGACCCGATACTCGTTAACGTATTCTCCTCGGAGGTAAATGTAGATCGCTTTAGCGGCCACGACATGCGCAGCGATCGCAAGACCTTCGAGCATTTTGTGCGATTGTCGCAGAATCAACTCACGATCCTTGAACGTGCCAGGTTCGGCTTCATCCGCATTGCACACGACGTAGCGTTCGGTTTCTGATTGCTCGCGAACCGCGTTCCATTTAAAGTGAGCCGGAAATCCCGCGCCGCCTCGACCTTGGAGGCCAGCGGCTTCGAGTTGCTGGATGACTTCTTCGGCGGCCATCGTTTTGGCTTTCGCCAGAGCGCTGTAACTCGTGTCGATCGGGCCAGCTAGATTCAGTGGTAGCTCAGAGTTGTTGGGCGTGATTTTGGTCTCGGATTTTCCGTAAGTCACCAATTCCATCGCTTCGTCCAGCGACGCGGGCGCCAAGTCACACTGACCGAGGCAGCTGACTCGCTCGACTTGCTTGCCTTGGGCCCTCAAATCATCAGCCAGTTTGTCCGCGCCCATCATCTGGCACGTCAGGCCGTCACAAAGCCGGATCCGTTTTCCCGGTCGGGCAATCAGCGAATAAAACAGACCCGTTCCCCAGATATCGGCTTGCGGAACGCCGGTTTCTTCGGCAACTTCGCGAACCGATTGCTCGGTCACACCTCCTTTGTGTTCAAGCAACTCAATGATTCGCTCGCGTTGGGCACTTGGTTTTTGCATATCGGATCCTGATTAAAAAGTCACCTACAGGATATGGTATTGCGCCAAACGGTGCATCGGTAATTCAAAAACGCAGTTTCAAGGGTGCGGTGAAAGATTCTTCACGTTGTGTTAGGCTAATGTTCAATCCTCGGCACTGGATTGAGGAGGAAGTCTCGAGTTTTGGTTTAGCAGATTCACAGGAGTTGTCATGTCAGATTGTCCGCGTTGCGCACTTGAACTTAAAACTGAAGAGTATGAATCGGTCGAGACATTGTTTTGTGGTCAGTGTTGGGGGCATTGGATGTCCAAGGAGGCCTTTGCTCAAATACTCAAAAGCGAAAGGTACACGTTCTCGGACGCCGAAAAGCAATCGTTGCTGCGGGGTTGGGCCGAAAAATCTGATTCCGGTGTCGACCTTGAGCCGGTCGTGAATTGCCCTGTTTGCAATGAAGCGACCGAGCGAAAACCATTTTCTGATGAATGTTCGGTTGTGCTTGATCTTTGCCATGAACACGGTGTGTGGCTGGACGCATCGGAAATTAAACAGGTTCAAATCTATTTTGATTCGCTGAACTGATTAACAGGCAGCAGGTCAACCAGTGACTCGCTCGTCAAAAAACAGCTTGAACATTTGGACGTGCAAACGAAAATCCTGTGAATCGAAAAATTAACTCTTACTCGCGCATCGTGATCAAGATTGGTTCAGCGTTGCTCGTTGACCAACAATCTGGGCTTCGCCGCAAATGGATGGAGTCGCTGATCGACGACGTGGCAGGATTGATTGCCGATGGCAAGGAAGTGTTACTGGTCTCCTCGGGTGCGATTGCACTTGGCCGACGTGAACTTCCTGATGCGCAGCGATCCGGAACGCTGAAGCTGGAGGAAAGCCAGGCTGCCGCTGCGATCGGGCAGATTGTTCTGGCTCGTGCTTATTCAGAAACGTTGGGAGCACACGGGATTACTGCGGGGCAAATTTTGCTAACCTTGGGGGACACGGAAACCCGGCGGCGTTACTTGAACGCCAGAGCGACGATTGGTGCACTGCTGGGTTGGAAATCAGTTCCGATCGTTAACGAGAACGATACGGTCGCGACCTCTGAGATTCGTTACGGCGATAACGATCGTTTGGCGGCGCGGGTGGCTTCGATGGTCGGTGCAGATTTGCTTGTCCTGCTCTCTGATATCGATGGGCTTTACACAGCGGCTCCTCATCTTGATCCAAACGCTGAGTTTTTAGCTGAGGTCCCAGTCATCACTCCGGAGATCGAAATGATGGCCGGCGACGCAGGTTCCGAATTCTCGCGCGGTGGGATGAAGACAAAAATTGACGCTGGTAAAATCGCCACGGCCGCTGGGACAACGATGGTGATCGGATCCGGGAAAAACGAGCACCCGTTGTCCGCGATCGACAATGGAGCTCGTTCGACATGGTTTGCTCCCTCGCCCAACCCGATCAACGAGCGAAAAAAATGGATCGCCGGTGGGTTGGAAATCGGTGGGTCGATCACAATTGATTCCGGGGCTTTGGTTGCACTTGAGTCCGGAAAAAGTCTATTGCCAGCGGGCGTTACTAAGATTCAAGGTGATTTTTCACGCGGCGATACAGTTTTCATTCGCTCGCCAAACGGGCAAAAAATCGGTCGTGGACTGGTCGAATACGATGCTGAAATCGCAGCAAAGGTCATCGGGCTGCAGAGTCCGCAGATTCAGGAGCTGCTTGGCTCGACGATCCGTACGGTCATGATTCACCGAGACGATATGGTTTTGGAAGGATAGCCCGTCGGCTTCAATCCATACGAGCCTAAAGGCTTTGACTATTCGGCTGGCAAAGGGAGCAATTTAATATTGCGAAACCAGACTCGTTGCCCTTCGGCTTGGAGTGCGATGTGTCCGAACGATAAATCCAGTGACGCTCCCCGGGCAACTATTGGTTTGGCTTCTTTGCTCTTTGGGTCGAGCTGTGGATTGGTATAGCGAAGCACTTCCTTTCCTTCGACAAAATATACCAGTTCCTGGTTGCCTCGAACGACCATTTCGACCGCAACCCATTGGTCGGCAGGCAATGTTGGGCCGGTTGATTTGACAATGTGCTTCTTGGTCAACTTGCCGTCGTAGACCAAGTGTGTACCGGGAGTGCAGACATTTCCGGTTTGTCGCTTTCCTTTTCCCAAGTCCGCCAGAAACTGCATCTCAAGGCTTGCCGGAAAACCTTGTTCCAGCGACATGCTTTGTGGCGGTTGCGAATGGAGCATGACACCACTGTTCAAGTCCACGTAATGGGGGGCGTCAGGCACCATCCTGCCAACAAACCGATATTCAAGCTTGAGTCGATAGTGCGAGTAGCTCAAGTCTGAGTACAGGTGGCCAAATCGTCCCCCGAACTCCTCATAGTCATCGTATTCACATTTGAGAATGCCATCCTCAACGCGAAACGTGTCGGCGTAGTTATCACCCAGTTGATGGTTCGTAATTTTGACTGTCCAGCCGGTCAGGTCTTTGCCGTTAAACAGCGTAACCCATTCTTCTTGGTCGGCTTGTTGTTTATCGGCTTGTTGTTCGAGGGGTTGTTTTTGAAGCGCAGGTTCTGTGGCAACCGTTTGAGCGAAGGTGTCGCCGACTGTTGCCATGCCCAGCAAAGTGATGAGGTAGATTGCGAGATAGGATCGAAACATTGAAGTTCCAGTTGAAAGAAATGACGGCTAGAGTAAGCGGTGGTTAGAGTTTATTAAAACCAAACGTTACCAGGTACGGGGCTGCTTGCTCAAAGGCGCGCGTTTTGAAGTTTCAATGAAGAAAGTTACCCTCCCTCCGGGAGGGTCGAGCCAAAGGCTCGGGGAGGGTTGCTTTCGGCAGCGGCCCGTTGCGTACCGGACTAATTCTTCAATAGCCCTCCCCGGGCTGCGCCCGACCCTCCCAGAGGGAGGGTGGCTGACTTACTGACTTAAATGGCACTGGTAATATTGTGCTAAGCCACCTGTGTCCGGCGTTGAGCTTCGAGCAGCGTCCTGTAGAACTCAGTGTACTTTTGCGACTGCTGGGAGATCTCAAACTCTCGTTCTATCATCAGCCGTGCCTGCTGCCCCATTGATATCCTTGCGTCCTGATTGTCGACAAGGCAACTGAGACGATCGGCAAGATGGGCTTCGTCTCCGTGGTTGGCGATTAACCCGGTTGCACCGTCCCGAACGTATTCCGGGATGCCACCAGCGTTGAAGCCGACCACCGGCGTTCCGCAAGCCATCGCTTCTAAACCGACTTGAGGTTGATTGTCTTCCTGCGAAGGCACTACAACGATATCGGCAGCTGAATAAATTAGCGATTGTCGTTGCTCACAGTCAACGTAGCCCATCTGATGAACATGAGGGCAGGCGGAGCTTGATTCGATTTCACCCGATCCAAATACAACACACTCGACCTCGTTTTTGGTTTTTAAGTTGGCCAGTGCCGGGACAAGATGTTGGAACCCTTTTCGCTTATTGTTGACGTCTTCAGCGCCGAAGGCGATCAAGACCGCATCGGATTGGATTCCCAGCTTTAATCGAGATTCACGTTTGTTGAGCGGCAGGAAACGCTTTAAGTCCAAGCCGTATCGAATCGTCCGAAACGTTGTTTGGGCGGGCCAAATGTCGCTTTCCATTGCTTCCAGCCGCATCCAGTCGCTGGGCGTAACAACGTGAACGTTCTTCTTCCGGAGCGTTGTTCGTTTGGCTTTGAAAGTTGCTTGAGAGACATCGCGCGGTTTACTGTTGGCGACTTGAGGGCAGTTGCCACAGCCAGACTTGAATCGAGTGCATCCACTAGTGTAATGACAACCGCCAGTAAAGGCGTTCATATCGTGAAGCGTCCAAACCAACGGGATGGAATCTGGAATTGAGCCAAAGAAACTCGGGTAGTCAGCGAAGAATGAAATCCAATGCAAGTGAGCGATATCAGCACCAATGGATTTCCAATCCAGGATAGTTGGGGCTGGCAGTTGAGCCATCGAAAACGTTTCTTCGGAAGGTGGGCGTTTCGCAATATGATCGTCGTAAAGCTGGTAAACCTCTTTCTCTCGTTTGCGATCGAATCTTTTTTGAAATGTACCGCTTAGCAAACCGTATTTGGGCGGTCCAAACTCGATCTGCTGAAAGCTCGGATCGCTCACTGGTGACTTGGTGTTGCGGTGAAAGTAAAACCGGCTGTCGACCTGATTCTGTTGAAGTCCCCGGTGGATCCGGATCGCGGCATTGGCCGCGCCACCGTAGGGAAACGTATTGAACTGAGCGACTTTCATGGTCGGTCTCGAATTTGGCAAATCAATTGCCGATTGCAACCTGAGGCATCAAGCTCAAGCGGCACGGCGGGGCTTGTAAAACGCGTCGGGGTTTTCGGCTTCGTATTTCTTCTTTGCCAGAAACATGTTCTCCAGCATAGCGCGATGGCCCTTGCGAACAAACTGCACGCGTAGCTTTCGTCTCGCATCTTCGATTCGGCTAAGAAGTGGGTTCCAGATTGCGCGACTGACTTCGCTTTGCGAAAGCGGAGTTACACATTGTTCGATGAAACGATCTTTTTGCTGCATGAATCCGTGAAGCAGCACTTTGTCTTGATCGGCGATATCACGTCGAACTCGAGAATGAGCCGAAAAAGCAATCTGTTTGGTAAACCGCGCCCGGCCAAGCTTTTGAGCATATTGATAGACCGCCATATCGAATACGCCAGTTCGCGCTTCGGCAGGCATTGCGTCGGCAAAATCCATCGAGTAGCAGGCGCCGCCGTTGATGTGTGGGGCAAGTAGCAATTTTGGTTGCTTGAAGTAGCGGTATTTATAAACCTCTGGGACGAAGCAGCCCATCATGATCGGCGTTTGATTGCCGGAGTACCATTCTTCAGAAAGTCGATCCAGCCAATCCGGTTTGATTGGTGCCATGTCGGACTCCAACCAAAGACTGAAGCCATCGTTGCCCGCGTAGTTTTTGGAGATAAACTCCATCGAATCCCAAAACATCGCTCCCGGACCTTCGGGATACCCAAAGATTTGAGTTGGGCAGGCGAACGCCGTTGTCGGGCCAAGCTCCGAGTACGTATCTACCAGTTGCTGCGACGTCTCTGTACGAGGACTCGATGCCAGCAGAAACTCGCAGTCAACGTTCGGTTTTGGGAACGTCTTAATCCGCGCGGCAATTTTTACATATCGGTCGACTTCTTCCTGGCAAAAATACGGAAGAATCACTACGTGTTTTTTCTGATTCGACATTGGCATCACTGATAAAGTTGAGAAAGCGATTGAATGGGTTTGTATTGGAATTTCCGAGTTTCGGTCAATTGCAAACTCGCTACTGATTCATGCCAGCAAAAAAGTTTTTTGAAGTAGCGGAAGTAACGTAGAGGCCTGCTTTTGCGGCAATTGCCCAGATTCAAAGGCCTTTTGTTTGGGGGACGGCGGATTATCCGACGATTTACGAGTTGTCTCGGTTCTGGTTCGATCGCATCAACAAAGCCGACTTGATGAACTTGTGAGGTGAGATTGACGTTGAGTTCAATTTGGACCTAGTATCACAGCCGATTCATTCCGAAATCTGCTTCTAAATGGGTAAGGCAGTTTGGCAAATTTTTTCATAATCGATCATTCGCTGCGGCAGCTCGGAGGTCATCACTTCGACTATGTGAGCTGCATTGCAGAGGCGGCGAATGAACTTCGCTACCAGACGACGATCGGTAGCAATCGTGAATTTGCGAAATCAACAAGTGTTTCGGAAGACTCCCTTGAGCGGCTGGGAGACGTTCGTCGTGTTTTTCGAGACACGACTTATCAGCCCGACAGCTATCTAGCCGGTCTTCAGCACCTGACTCGCAGTAAATCCAGCGAGGCGTTGCTAAGCAATTTTGAAAGCAGCTGGTTCAAGCGGATGCTCAGTTTTCAGAAGCACCGAAAGCATCGCCGACGTCGGGAGCAGTTTGTCAGACGCTTTGCTACAGATTGCGAACGATTTTTTCAAAGTTCGCACCAGTCCAGCGGCGACCATGCTTTTCTAACGACCGTTTCGGAACTTGAACTGATGGGTTTGGCGGCTTACCTTTCAAGCCACCCCAGGACGGTCGAAACGACTTGGCATTTGCAGTTTCATTACAACCTGTTCGACGGGCGAACCCCGGAATACGAATCCCAAGACTATATTGCCGAGGCGATTCGCTTTTGTTTCGTTAGCGCACTAGCCCAACTAGCGTATCATTCGATCAATTTTTACGTGACCTCGGAGACATTGGCCGATCAATATCAACGGCTTGGAGTGGGTAAGTTTGAAGTACTCCCCTACCCTGTCTCCAGAGAATTTTCGCAGAGTCGTTCGCCGAGCCAACCTTTTGGCTATTCAATGGCTGTGGCGGGAAGCAAAGATATCTCGCTCTATTCTCCGCCGGCCACACAAGATCCCGCTGCCAAGCATTCAGGCGATGAAACGTCGGGCTTTGGGACCGAATTTCGTTCATCTGATGTACCACCAAACCTGCTGACACTGGGACCATCTGATGATTGTGAAGTCGCGGCCAGAAATGAATTTCGTCGGACACTGAGAATTACTTGCCCCGGCGAGTTGCGGCGAGAGAAAAACCAATTCGAGTATCTTCAGTCGCTGGTGAATAATACTTGGGAATCCCACCTGTCCACGGGCAATGTCCGAATTGTCGTGCAGCGTCCAGCCAAAAAATGGTATGCCAAGAAACCCAAGTTGGAAATCGAATTGCCGGAGGCTGCGGACGAGCTTTCTTGTTCGCCGATTGAGTACTGTGCTCATCCGCTTTCGAAGCAGCGCTATGTTGAATTAATCAAAACAACGGATTGCGGTTTGTTGTTTTACGATAGCCGCGTTTATTTTAGCCGCCGAGCGGGTGTTCTGGGTGAGTTGTTGGCGGCAGGAAAGCCGGTGATCGTTTCGGCGGGAAGCTGGTTGGCGGAGCAAGTTCAGGAACCAATCTTCCGTCATGTCGATCAGCTGGTGGATTCCAGTCGCTTGTTACGGACGATTGAGTTGTCCGATTTCGCTTGGGACAGTAAAAACGTTCCGATGGCCGGTGGGGTGCTTTCGTTTGATCAGTCGCGACACCCGTTCGTGTTTGAGGTTGCCAGAGAATCCGGTTCCAATGGCTTGAGGGAAGATGCGTTTGTCCTTGAGTTCGATTGGCATTGGCCAGCCGAAGCCGGGATTTTTTGCCGCGTTGAGTTAAAGCAGAAAAATGACGTGGGCCAAGTCATCAATACTTCCAGCCAAGTCGTTGGAGTTCGTCGATCTTCGCGTCCGGTCAATGCACTGTTCTCTATGTTGGAGCAAACTCGGGATGTTGAGTTTTCGCTCACTAATCAGTTTCACGAATCCACGGCCAATATTAAACGGGTTCGGATTCGAACCTTGCGATGTCACGACGAATCGGAATTAAAACAAGGTTTGCCAAGAGGCCAAGTCGGAATCGTGGCCAGCGACGCTGACGACTTGCCCAACTGTATTGATGAGCTAGTCCAACATTTTGACCATTACAGCGATACGGCGATCCAATTTTCGAAACGATGGTCCGTTCGGCACCAGCCTCAGCAAACGGTCAATCATTTGGTTTCGGCGTCGCGAGCTAGTCGTCGAGTGGCTTAGTCAGGTTCGGTATCGCCTCATAGCATATTTTCTCAAACGCTTGGAACATTGAGTGCAAATGTAACCCGGCGTGTGATAGGAAATTTCACGGATCGCCGCAGATTGTTACAGCGCTTATGGTAACCCGAAACGTCAGTGAGGGACGATCGCTCGCTCACGCTTCGGGTTACGACATAGCATGAATTTTCCTAGTCAGCGAGGAGTCTCGACGATCGCCATTTCCTTGCTTGCTAAGTCGCTTGCGGGTCGTTAATCCAAGAATGAGCCCACGTAGGACAAGCCGAACTTTGCTTCCTGCCAGAACAGACGCTGTCACAGCAAAGCACTTGTCCAAAAAGCAGGAATTTTCGGGCAGATTGGCCTTCGTGTTTGAAAGCCCGTTCGCTTAAATGATACTCGAGTTTAAGCGGACGAATCATCGAAATCGATTCGAAGCCAAGCCTTGCAAGGAAGCAAAGAACCATGAAAGTTTTAGTAGTCGGTGGAGCAGGATATATCGGTTCCCATATGGTCCGTTTGCTTGGTCGGGCTGGGCATCAAGTCATTGTGCTTGATAACTTGTCGACTGGATTTGCCGAAGCAGTTACCACGGGAGAGTTGGTCGTCGGTGAGATGCGAGACCGCGAACTTGTACAGCAATTACTAGGCGACCATTCGATCGACGCGGTCATGCACTTTGCGGCTTGTGCGTTGGTCGGTGAGTCGGTCGTCGAACCGGCCAAGTACTATCAGAATAATGTGGTGGCGACGCTTGAACTATTGGAAGCGATGCGATTCTGCGACGTCAAGAGTTTGGTCTTCTCCAGTACTTGTGCGACCTACGGTGTACCCGAGACAATTCCAATCACTGAGACTGAACCACAGCGACCGGTAAACCCATACGGTTTTTCCAAGTATGCAATCGAACGAGCGCTCGATGATTATGCGGCCGCCTACGATTTTGGTTTCGCCGCGCTACGATACTTTAATGCCGCTGGGGCTTCGCCTGAGGGTGACATCGGCGAGGATCATGATCCTGAGAGTCACTTGATTCCGATTGTGCTTCAAGTTGCTCAGGGGATCCGGGAGCGAATTTCAATTTTCGGAGATGATTGGCCGACCGCTGATGGAACTTGCGTTCGCGACTACATTCACGTTGACGATTTAGGTGCTGCTCACTTGGCAGCCTTGGAACGGCTTCGCCCGGGAACTGGTTTGAAAGTCAATCTTGGTACAGGAGTTGGCTTTAGTGTGCGTCAGATTATTGAAACCTGTCGCGAGGTGACGGGTTGTGATATCGAAGAAGTCGTCGGATCGCGGCGGCTTGGAGATCCGCCTGAATTGGTTGCCGATGCAAGTCTGGCAAATGAGTATCTTGGCTGGGAGCCCCGATATCAAAGTCCCAAACCAATCATCGAGACGGCTTGGAAATGGCATCAAAGCCATCCCCATGGCTACGCAAAGAGCGAGGTTGCTACATCAGAAGCGTAAATGCCAATGCGATCACGGCGATTCCAACCACGATCGCGATGATGTTTTGAATCAAACGTTGTCTGGCGCGTTGCTCGTCAGTCAAGGAAACCAACGAGACTTCTCTCTCTCCATGTTTTACTCGCAGGATTCGATTGTCGATCTGCGCTGTGCCGCCTTTGCCGTCAGGGAGAAAGACTTTGAAATTTTCGTTGGTCCTTCCGACTGCCATTCTTGTTGGGTCAAGGACGTCGAAAACTGGCGGAAGCAAGTGAGCAATTGAACGCTGCGTCGGTGAACCGTTGACAACGGTATCGGTGGTCGAATCAACCTGAACTGGTGGTTGGCCAGTCACCGCCGACGCGTCGGTTGGCGTTGGAACCTTGGCTTTAGCGGCTTGCTGTTGCGTCGAAGGTGGCTCGGCGGCGCGAAGTTTCGGCACCACTGGTGCAGTTTCGCTAGAAGTGGCGGCCGGATTTTCTGGAGCAGTGGATGTGTTTGGTGGGGCCAGTAAGTCTGAAGACGGATCAACTGGTGGCGTCGTCGGTCCGACAGGCGCGGCCTGCTCGGGGGATTGTTTGGGCGATTGTTTGGGCTGGTGAAGCGGCGAAAACAAATCCGCGTTAACACGAGATCGGTCTTTTGACTTGGCAATCTTTCGAAGGCTCTTTTTTCGCTTTCTCGATATCGGCTTATCTGTTTCGATAATCGGCGAGATCTCTTCGGGTTCGGCGACCGGCGAATCAGGCAGGCCGGGAATTGCACCAAGCTGAATCAGTGTTGGAGCCTGGCAATGTGGACAAGCGACTGTTTGTCCGTTCATTTCCGGCGTCACACCGAATTGGCCGCCGCAGCCAGGGCAACCAAACGCTTGTGCGGCTTGCTGGGGCGGCGCGGGCACTGCTGGAGCCACAGCCGCAAATGAATCAGCGGGAATTTGAACTGATTGCATGCACGAGGGACACTGGACGACTTGTCCAGCCTGAGACTCAACAACCTGAAACGATTGTTGGCAATTCGGGCATCCAAAAACAAGAGAACTCAATTTGCACTATCCAGAGGTATTGAAGATTCGATCACCGGCGTCTCCCAAGCCCGGAACGATAAATTTTTGGTCATTGAGCCGTTCGTCAATAACGCATGTGTGAATATCGATATCCGGAAATTCAGTGCGCATTCTTTCGATTCCTTCTGGGGCAGCGATGATCGAAAGCATCTTAATCTTTTTCACACCCCAATTTTTCATCGTATCGCAGGCCATCAATGCCGATCCGCCAGTTGCAAGCATCGGATCAAGAATGAAGGCCACATCGACGGGGGATGACTCGGGAAGTTTGCTGTAATAGTGGACCGGCTTTGCGGTCTCCTCGTCTCGGTAGAACCCCAAGTGCCAAACTTCGGATCCCGGAATCAAATCGAGCATCGGCTCAACCATCGAAATTCCAGCACGCAGAATGGGAATTAAGCCAATTCGATGCAGCAGCCTTCGTCCGATCATTTTCTGAATCGGCGTTTCGATTTGCAGCTCCGTCGTGTCGAGCTCCGCAGTGGCCGAATAAGCCAATAGCATCGCGAGTCTGCGAACCGACTGCCGGAACTCCGCCGGCTTGGTTGTTTTGTCTCTCAGCGTGGTTAAGTGACAATCAACCAATGGGTGCTCAAGTATGTTCGTATCGCTCATTTGAATTTTCAATCTCCAAGGACCCGGACTTGCTTCGTCAACGTCGTCTCTGTTGTGTCATACTTGGGTATGCAGCGGTATGCTCGGTTTTGCTTCAAGCGAACCCACTGATAAAATGATAGCTGCCAATCAGTTTGTCATAAACCATATGAATCCCACGAATCTCAAAATGACCGACTTATTTGTTCAGCCGCAAGTCTTATTCGAACGCAAAGGTGTGGCGAATTACTATCGATTGATAGGTTGTGGTTTGCGCTGCCGAGCGTTCCGGCTCGCATGGATTTTGAATTATGCAGTCGTCACAATTTGCGTCTTGGGCAGCTTGGGCTGTCAGCCAAGCGAGGTTGGCAAAAGTACGTCTCAGAGTACTCGCCAAGGCAGAATTGTCGGCGGCTCGATGGCGCCTCACTTTTTGGGGGACCATTTCGAAGTCCAATGTAACGGTTGCAGCAGCGAAATTGTGGCGGATGAAGAGCAAGCCAAATCAAGCAATTCGTTAGTTTGTCCGTATTGCGGGTTTCAAAATCCGGTCAAAGATTGCCGGCAACAAAGTTCAGATCGGGTGACGATCGATCTCGGGTCGTCTTCGATCTCACGTTGGGATGTAGTGGCGTTTCAGGTTCCAGATTCCCAGGAGGCAGGAGTTAAGCGAGTTGTTGGATTGCCTGGGGAGTCAGTCGAGATCCGTGGTGGAAACTTATGGCTCGACGGAGAGATGATCCGAAAAACGATCGACCAGCAAAAGTGTACTCGGATCCTAATCCATGATTCAAAGAAGACTGATTCAGAAAAAGCGTTATGGCAAGCCGTCGATTCTCAGGGGGTACGATTAGACGAACCGGGGCATCGATTTGAGGCTGGAAAATTTGTTTGGGATTTAGAATCCGATGGCTCCGGAATGAAGTGGTTTGAATTTTGCAATCAACCAAATTATGCGCGCAAGACTGAATCGGACATGTCCGTCGGTCAGGAAATAAGGGCTTGGTCGATCGAGGATAACTACGGATATAACCAGTCGCTTTGGCGCAACCTGAACGTAGTTGATGAGATCTTTGTTTCGCTAAAAATTTCAACGACTGGAGTTCAACGTTTTGCCTGGAAGTACAAACTGGGCAAACGGGAATATCTGTTTGAAATCAATGTCGCAGGGCGTGAGTTGGTAGCATCAGTGCTCGACGATTCGGCTCGGACGCTTATTGGCCGATACAAGCTAGTGGATGGTATGCTAGACCGTTCTCAAGCCGAAGTTGAATTCAGTACGATTGATAAACGGGCGATCGTTCTTGTCGATGGAATCCAGCTGACACAGTTCGAGTTAGAGACGCCAGCGAATGGTCTGCCTGATTCTAATACCGTAGCTGCAAGTTTGTTTCAAATTGGCGCTGCCGTAAAGTCAGGAACCAGTGCCGAGGATTGGCTTGACCATGTTCGAATTTGGCGTGACATCTACTACTTACCTTCTCAAAAGAAGAATGGCCAGTTTCAGATATTGGTGGGCGGTCCTGGTGGCTTTCTTTTGCTTGGCGACAATCAGCCGGTTTCGATCGACAGTCGGCACTGGCCCAAGGCGTGTGTGCCGAGGGAGAAGTTGATCGGCAAAGTGCTTAAGAAGAGACGCTGGTGAGAATCGAACTCACTTTAGCAGGGTTGCAGCCTGCCGCCTGGCCATCTGGCTCCAGCGCCTTGGTCCTCAACGAATCGTTGAACGATGTAGTGAAGCAACGGTGCAAGGATTCGAACCCTGTAGAGCGGGGTTGGAATCCGCTTGCTCTCCCAGGAGCACACCGCTGTGAAACGTGAATCAGATCGCTGAAATTTTAAGGTCCCTAATGGGAACGTTATCGGAAACGACCTACCGCTTATTCGTTGATCTATAGCGTTTTTTGATTTGGTTTAAGGTCAAGACGATTAATTGGCCAATATGTTCGCACTTTTATCGAATCAACACCTTCGCGTATGCTCAAATGGCCAAATTCGGTACAATCGTCGGGTGGCTGAGCTTTCACTAATTTCAACAAACGTATGCTTTAAGATATGGCAAAAAGAAGAAAACGTCGCGCTGCATTTCAAGTTGATACTCCCGAACGTGCTCCCAAGTTCAAGGAAACCGTGCACGCCGATGATCCGGGCGGAGGTCTTTTTGGTTTTTTCAAAGACGTGGGGGTACGGGAAACGATCGAGTCGATCGTCGTTGCCATCGTGCTCGCGCTGATGTTTCGAGCTTATGAAGCAGAAGCATTCATCATTCCGACCGGTTCAATGGCACCTTCGTTGCAAGGTCAGCACATGGATCTTGAATGCCAAAACTGTAAGTTGCGATATCGTACTGGCGTTAGTCAAGAAGCCGATGCATTCGGTGGGCTAGACAGCACTGATTGCCCCGTTTGTCAGTATCGTACGAACATGTCAACTAATGAGCCGGATCATGTTTCCAACAGTGGCGATCGAATTCTGGTCAACAAGTTTGTTTACGATTTCAATGAACCCGAACGATATGACGTGATCGTTTTCAAAAATCCCAACAATGGAAAGCAAAATTACATCAAACGTTTGGTCGGGTTGCCGGGAGACAATCTGCTGATCGAGAATGGTGATATCTATGTGTTGGAGCCCGAGGACGAAGGTGGGTACTCGCGTCAGATAACTCGCAAACCGGCTCGGAAGCTCAAGCATGTTTTGCAGACCGTCGACGATACTTTCCATATTGGAAAAAAGTTGACTTCGATTGCTTGGCCCTCTCGATGGCAGTCGTTCGATGAAGCAAGCAATTGGACGACCCAGGATTCTGATGGAAAGCCGAATTTTTTCTCTACCGAGACCAGCGGAGAGAACTGGTTGAGGTACCGGCATTTCCAGCCACTAGAACGCGAATGGGAAACGATAATAAAAGGAATTCGTCCCAATCGTTACGACGCTAAGTCACCTCCATTGGGTCGTTTGATTGGTGATCAGTACGCATATAATGACGGGCTTTTCAACAGAGGTAAGGCAGCCGTAGAAGCTGACGGGAGGGAGTATGTTCAAAATCTTGGACTGCATTGGGTTGGTGATCTTGGAATTGATTGCGATTTAACTGTCAATTCAAACCAGGGAAAATTGTTGTTTGATCTTGTCGAAGGCGGCGCTCACTTCATTTGCGAAATTGATGTTGCCACTGGCGTGGCGTCGTTTCGATGCGACGACAGTAAAGTCGACACTAAAGTCACTTTTGTCGATCAAGCTGGCCAGCCGGTAGCCACTCCCAGCGCTCAAACTGGTATCAGAGGCACCGGAGAATATAAAATTGAGTATGTTAACGCAGATGATCGGCTTCATTTATGGGTCGATGGAAAGCTGGTAGATATCGCCGGTGCAGAGTACGAGCGAACCGGAATCCCGATTCCAACGTACAGTCCAGAGGATCCCGGAGATGCCGAGCCCGTGGGCGTTGGAGCAGCTGGTCTTGATGTTCGTGTGCGACGTATCAAAGTTTTACGGGATCTCTACTACACATCAGCCAAGGGCACTTCACGTATGATTCGTGGTTCAAATCTTTCCAATCTCGACAATGAAACAGAAGAACCAGTCCGAAAAATTGAGCAGCTTCACCATAATCCAGAGTTGTGGAGTGGCCCTGAAGCGGTAGCATTTTTTCAAAAGAAGAAAGGGCAAACCGAACCGATGTTTGTGCTGATCGATAGTGACGATGATTCGAAAGATCAGTTTCTGCCGATGGGAGACAATAGTCCCAAGAGCCTCGACGGCCGAGTCTGGCCGGGGCCGCACTTTGTGGATCGAGATTTGTTAATCGGTCGAGCGATGTTGATCTATTGGCCGCACACACTCAACAAACCGATCAAATATTTACCCAACTTTGGACGAATGGGGTTTATCCGATAGATTGAATTTGGCAACGGAAGACAACAAGGATATCTGTCTTCCAGCTGGATTCCTATTTAACCCACAGCAACGACGTTTACGCAGTCATGGAGGAGCACAATGTCAATTCTATCAGCTGATGGATTGGTAAAAATCTACAGTCGCCGCAGGGTTGTTGATGGCGTTTCTCTTGATGTTGAGCCAGGAGAGATCGTAGGCTTACTTGGCCCCAATGGTGCCGGCAAAACAACTTCGTTCAAGATGATGTGCGGTTTGGTAAAGCCGGACAAGGGAAGAGTTTTTCTACAAGGCGTCGATGTTACTCGATGGCCGATGCACTTGCGCAGCCGAACTGGTGGCATGGGATATTTGCCTCAGCAATCAAGTGTGTTTGCCAAACTGAGCGCCGAGGCGAATCTCAAGGGGATGATGCAGCTTCTCGGATTTTCGCGAAAGCAACAAAAGGTTCGTTGCGCTGAATTGCTTGAACAATTCAATATCACCCACATTCGAAAATCTGTTGCCGGTTCGCTCTCTGGTGGTGAACGGCGACGTCTGGAGATCGCTCGATGCCTCGTTGCCGAGCCGAAAATTGTTATGCTTGATGAACCCTTTGCCGGAATTGATCCGGTAACAGTTCAGAACGTGCAAATCGTGATCAAGGAACTGGCCGAAGCCGGAATTGCGGTTTTGATTACCGACCATGCGGCACGTGAAATTCTTCAGATTACCGACCGGACTTACGTTGTCAGTGAGGGGCGGATTCTTTGCAGCGGCACCGCAGAAGAAATCGTTGCCCACGATGAGGTTAAGCGAAAGTACCTCGGTGAGATCGAACTTCCTGGGACGATGGTCAACAGTTCAGGTCAGCGTGTCAGCAGTTCGAACCGGTTGCGTGTCAGGGTTCCTTCAGCTGATTCGAGGCAAGACAAACGTGGTTCAAGTTTGACTGCTGCTGTTGCATCTACGACTAAAAAGTCCGGTATTCCAACGCCCGCCGAAGATCGTGATCGACCAAAGATTGTGTTTTCAAAGCCACGTCGTTCTCGAAAAGTCGTCGCCCCGTTTAAGTCGACCGACCTTGATTAGTGTCAGGGTTCAGGTTTTGAAATGGTAACCGGCAGCCTTTTTCCGTAGTGGACGAGGTGCTTCAGGAAGGTACAAGCGTTACCAGGAAATTGCTTTTCGAGATGCGTTTGTGTTGTGGCTTGCCGGGATAAGAAAGTAAACGCTGTCAGTCAATTGCATTTGTGACGCAGGTTTCTAGGTGCTGCGACAACCGACAAAAAAGCATTAGCGATTCTTTAGCCGCGCGTACTAAGGAACCGGATTAATCGATGAATGCAACGTCAAAAAAATCACCTTTTCGATTTCGAATCTGGCACTTGTTTGTGTTGATGGCGGTAGTAGCCGTGATCGCGTCGCGGATAACCATTCTTGGCAATTGCCCAGCCGATATTGTGATTGAAAAGATGGCTATCGACCACGATGAAAACTGGGGGAAATACTGGGCGACTTTTGATTGTCGATTTGTGAGACCGAACTTCCTCAAAGACGAACGACTCGATTGCTTTATCGAAGTCCCCGAGTCATTTTCGTTCGGCGATAACTACTCAGTTGGCGACCATTTGAAATTTCGATACCAATACAGTGATTTTCGTTCATGGAAGCGAGAAGATCCAAGACAAAAAGTAATCAAGGAATTTTTTGGCATCAATGTGATACCGTCCGAGGGCGACCCCGGACTGATGTACCACGTTGGAGAAATCGCGCCTGAATAAGAAGTTTGTTGTCAGAGTGAACCAAGTCGCATCCATGCTCTTTGAATTCCGGCTAAAGGCCAATACTGCTCAAACGTACGGGCAAACGTGTTGGAATCCTCTTCGCTGTCAATGAACCTGCTGTTCTCGCTTAAATCTCAACGTGCATCACACCGTCGACTTCATCGAAGTGCCCAATTTTTAGCAGCTTTCCCCTGGCGCCAGGCATTTCGGCAACAAAGACAGGATCGCAAAGCGAAACCGATGTTCTTGCTGAGGTCAATGCAATTGCCGCAAGTTTATACGTAGCCAGCGACAACGTCGCAAACCAGGGCAGCGATGTTGACGAGGCGATCTTGAACATCTCGCGATCAATTCGGCTGAGTTCATTCTTTTGGACGTAGTGCTCAATAACTTCTTCCCGATCCGGAGTGGATGTTAAATTTTCGACCTCATCGAACGTGCATTTGTCAGCTCGGCACCGGTTGTACATGCGCACCGCTTCCATCGCACGTCTGCGACGTTCAAACTCCAGTCTCGAGTGAAACGATTCAATCTCCCGCTTTTTGCGTTTGAGTATCAACTTTAAAAACGTTCTCGGGACAGCAAGCGCAGCGTCGACCAATTCGACCGAGACACGTCTCAACAAATGGAGCGGGAGTCTTCTTCTGTATTCCCGAAATACATCGTCTTGAACTTGCTTAATTGAATCGTCAATCTCCTGAGCCGTCGTGAATATCAGCTCGTTGCCTGATTCGACGCAAAGAGGTTTAAGGTAGTAGACTTTGACACCTCGCTTTTTGCCGAGCCCATCAAGAAATTCGTCCAAGCGAGTTTGGACGCAGGCAGGTATTTTTTCTTCGATCGAGTCAAAATCCTTTCGCTCGGTAATGGCGACAAACAGCCGGCCCTTGGGTAAACGAATTGAGGCTTGGGGTAACTCGAACTGCCGAACTTGAGTGAACTCAGAACGATGCTGTTTGACTACCGCTTTCCAGCTGGTTTCTTTAGAGGCAAAAGGCCCAAAACGATTGAGGATAGATTTGGCCAGTTCATGGCTGGTATCTTTGGGCGGAACCCAGATCGAATCCCCGACCCAATCGCCGAAATGTTTTAACTCTTGATTCGGAGTGTGGGCTTGTGACCAGCCGCCGAATGCTTCAGCCGACTGGATCCTCGGGTTCGATTGCGGGGCTCGGTTTGGCGGAGGGACCGGAAGCGAAGGTGAAGCAGCGGGCCTGGGGTTGAGTTCTTGGGTGCTTTGCATCTTCGCCATTTCATAAAAATTTCGTAAAAGAGAATCAGTCTAACGCCTAGTGGCTTCCATCGCTCTTTAGGTCGAAGTTCGCACTGTCGGTGGCTGCTGAAATATCAACTTTCAGAATCGACCTGCGATTGTACGATTCCGGAAGCGGAGTCTGAGTGATCATCGTCTGACGAGCCTTGATTTTGATATCACGCAGTTCTTTAGCCGTGATATCGGGGTTGTCCGCAAAGGCCTGATCAGCTTTTGCAGAAATCGCGCTGTCATCAATCTTGTTCAACTTTACCGAGACCGTGTGGCTGGCAATTACCGCCCCGTCGTCTCCTTTGGTCGTCGTCAAAACGTATTTACCGCTTTCGTCAGTCGTTCCAACAGAAGCCGGACCTACGCTGGCCTGACCTTTTACTGCCTGCGGAGCAAAAACAACTTCCGCACCTTCCAAAGGATTTCCATCCAAAGTGATGACACCAGACACCGGGACAACGTCAAACTCGCTGGACCCGCCGCAACCGCAAACAAACAGCAACAACAATGCAAGAAAGTAAAATTTCATGTAAGACTCTCAACGCTTTTCAGCAGAATAAAAACAGACAGGTTAAAAAAAAAGCAGCTGAAGATCAAACTCTCCAGCCGCCTATGAAATCAAATTCGCTAGTTACTAAAACGAACCAGTCGGCTCGCCGTCATTGGAACTACACAGCTTTCGCATAACATCCAGATTGACGGTATCACTCAAGAAGTGAACCGATGCATCACCCAAACCGATGTTGATACCACCGGAATGAAAACTTGAAAAGTTGAACGCATGATTTGAGCCGTTGGGAGCGTTCGCAAGATCGGTCGCATTCTCCGGTCCACGACCCGTCGTGCAATGTTGACGAAATCCTTGAAGACCAACCCAAACAGCACCATGATCCCCAGTCGGACTCATTCTCAAGTTATCTCGTTCTCCAATGAACAAGGTGTTGCTCGAACCGTCGGACATAGTAGCAAAGCTAGTCTTCGTATCGAACCAGCCGACACCCCAGTTCTGCATCAAGTTATTCTCTTCGCGATCGAGGTGGCTTAACGCTCCGATTGACATAACATAGCTTGACCGCGCGTTCGGGTCTCCGTTAGGCCCAGAATACCTGCTATGGCCATCCCCATCGTCCTGGTCAGATGGGCATCGATAGGCTGGGATATGAACAGTGGAAATTCTGTCTACCTGAGTCCAGCTCGTCGTAAAATCGAACTGAT
The DNA here is from genome assembly GCA_964433035.1 of uncultured Pirellulaceae bacterium. Classification (GTDB taxonomy): domain Bacteria; phylum Planctomycetota; class Planctomycetia; order Pirellulales; family Pirellulaceae; genus Mariniblastus. Next base: position 20,412 of record CAYSQZ010000023.1, read on the forward strand.
CGTGCAGGTTGTTCTGCTCATTGAACGGCATGATGAAGGTTTGCCAGCCAAACGTGTTTCCAAAACGTTGTTCCCACGGGTCGAGAAATCCGCCCGTTGCAAGAGTACTATTAAACGCCGGAGGAAAAAATTGGTTTGTGCTCTCGAAATTGTGCAGTGCGATCATTTGCTGTCGAAGGGAGTTGGCACAGCTAATACGCCGAGCAGCCTCCCGGACTTGTTGAACAGCCGGAAGCAACATGCCAATCAAGATTCCAATAATCGCAATAACGACTAATAGCTCGACCAGCGTAAACGCCGATCGGTCTCGTAATAAAACTCGGTTCACCTATACCTCCAAGAATGAACGATATGAAAATGGGATTTGATTAATGTGTAGATATTCAACTCTATTTTCGTCGGTTTGTCTGCATTGACAACCAAAAAAATTAACCGCAGCAGAAAATCCAAGCGATTTTGGTCAGCCTATTAGGATACAAGATACTATGAATATCCAAAGAAATATTAAAATGGATTAAAGACCACTGGACATCTATAGCCGAGGCATGAAGCTCGCCGTTCGATGGGACCTGCGTGACCTGTCAGGGAATTCGCTGAGAACCGAGCACAACAGAAAGTATGTTCGTTGGTTGATTCAACATGCCGTTGAGCAACGTTTTATCGAGCGGAGCCTTTTACTGGTAATCGATCAAGCTCACGATTGGATACTTCTCCAACTTTTTCGCACCATCGAGAAACTTCAAGTGGATCAGAAACGCACAGGCTACCACATTGGCTTCACATTTCTCGATCATCTCACAACACGCCTTTACTGTTCCGCCTGTTGCAAGCAGGTCATCAACGACCAAGACATTCTGGCCTGGTGATACACCGTCGACATGCATTTCGAGTGTATCGGAGCCGTACTCAAGTTCATAACTGTAGGAGTGCTTTTCGTACGGGAGCTTTCCGGGTTTGCGAATTGGAACCATCCCAATTCCCATTCGCAACGCCAGGGGAACAGCGAACAGGAACCCACGAGCTTCCGCAGCGGCAATAACATCGATCTGCTTGCCTTCGAATGCTTCGGCAAGCCGATCAATGCAAACCTCTAGCGCTTGATGGCTGGCCAGCAACGGTGTTATGTCTTTGAAGTTGATTCCGGGCTTGGGAAAATCTGGTACGTCACGGATGAAGTCGGCCAAATCAATTTGAGTAGTTTCAGACATAATTTCCAATCGTCATTATTGCGGAGAGAAGTGGGGCAATATCTCGTTGATCAGGACTAAAGATTTGCGAAGTCCACCAAAGTTTGTTGATAACACAGCCAGCCACTTGCTCCACACTTAATATATGATTTTTGAAGTAGCTGGCGGAAGCTTGCCGACGTTGTACTCGGTTACGCCAACTCTAAGAGTATATCGATTTGAGCCAATGTTAGAAATGGCGCTGGCTAAACGGAGGTCGAATGCTCTTAGGAATACAAAGAAAACAATTGCGAGACAGTGCGTCGAAAGGTGTTGGTTAGAGTTTCACACTGGCTTGGGCAGATTCATACTTATATGTCAAAATCTTCCAATTGCCTTCGGACTCCTCTTCCAGGTGTAGAGTAACTTTGAACTGACCTGTGCCTCGGTGGCCTCCTTGCTTGAGCATTCCCGTAGCAACGGCAACGAAACAAATTTCGGCTTGCTTGTTTCCAGACTTCGGCCCCGTGAAATAATTTGTGCCCAGCAAACGACACGATTCAAAAACCACTCGGTCCATGTCGTTGACGGCACTTGCCGCCGTTTCGGGAATTTTCTTACTGATGTATTTCAGTATCTCATCGGTTTGGTTGTTGGAAACGTGATCAGCCAGAACGTACAACGTTTCAGTAACTCGTTCTTGATCGGTGATGATTATTCGCTCGCAAACGACAGTTGTAATCGTCAAAGCAGCGATTCCCAGCGCCGCAAAAGCCAAAAATCGGTCTCGTCCCGAGAGCGCCATGAAAAGAAGAATGACCACCAGAATTGCCCCAGTGATCATTGGTACGGTCGAATTTTCAGTCAGCCAATACGTCATCGCGTTCCCTTCGATAAAATGTGCTGTCGCAAGCATTATAGGCAGCCAGTTGGCTAAGTCATCGCCACATCGCTGATTTGAGCTTGAGCCCAACGGTGAAAATTAAACGCAGAAGTGGGACACATTGCGTTAGTTGCAAAAAATGAGTCCAGTCCGAAGGTCGGGCAAACCTCAGCGCAAAAAAATCCCGCGAGTGCTAGACACGCGGGATCGGAAATCAAAATCGGGTTGGTTAGAGAGGCTTAAGCCGTCGCAACTTCGGCCCGCTTGCTCTTGAACAATGGGCCAGCATAAACCGCACCATCACCAAGCTGCTCCTCGATTCGAAGTAGCTGGTTATATTTGGCCATTCGATCGGAGCGAGACGCGGAACCAGTTTTGATCTGGCCCGTACAAAGCCCAACCGCGAGGTCGGCAATTGTGGAGTCTTCTGTTTCGCCGCTTCGATGGCTGGAAATACTCGTGTAACTATTTCGGTGAGCCAACTGGATCGCCTGAATCGTTTCGGACAGCGTCCCAATCTGATTGACTTTGATCAAAATGCTGTTGGCGATTCCTTCGTCAATACCACGTTGCAAACGGGTTGTGTTGGTAACAAACAGATCGTCGCCAACCAATTGGACTCGATCACCGCACTTATCGGTCAACATTTTCCAGGCATCCCAGTCGTCTTCGCTACACCCGTCTTCGATTGAGCAGATCGGGTACTTGTCAGCCCAGTCGACCAGGAAATCAACCATCGCACCGGAGTCGAGATCCTTGCCGTCGATTTTGTAAGTCCCTTTCGACTCGTCGTAGAACTCGGTCGCAGCAACATCAAGCGCGATTTGAACTTGCTCTCCCGGTCGGTAGCCAGCCTTTTCGATAGCGGACATGATCAAATCAAGGGCCTCGACGTTGCTGCCGAGGTCAGGCGCAAAGCCGCCTTCGTCACCCACTGCTGTATTGAGGCCTTTGTCCTGAAGAACTTTTTTCAAATTGTGGAAGATCTCGCAGCCACAACGAAGGGCATCACTGAATCGCTCAAACCCCAGCGGCATGACCATAAACTCCTGAACATCGACTGAGTTGTCGGCATGCTCACCGCCGTTGACGATGTTCATCATTGGGGCGGGGAGCAACGTTGCCGCAGCGCCTCCAAGGTATCGATAAAGCGGTTGGTTACAGAAGATCGAAGCCGCTTTAGCATTAGCCAGCGAGACGCCCAGGATAGCGTTGGCGCCCAGACTCGATTTGTTGTCAGTTCCGTCGGCTTCGATCATGACCTGGTCGATCAACGCTTGGTCGCAAGCATTAAGTCCTACGAGGGCATCAGCGATTGGCCCGTTGATGTTCTCGACAGCTTTAGTGACGCCCTTGCCCATGTATACGGATTTGTCGCCATCTCGCATTTCCCAAGCCTCATGAGCTCCGGTGCTTGCTCCACTTGGTACTGCGGCCGATCCAAAAGAGCCGTCGGCCAGCGTAACATCGACTTCGACGGTCGGATTTCCACGACTGTCGAGAATCTGGCGGCCCTTGATTTCTACAATGTTATCCATCTTAATTTTCCCGTTTTCTTTTTCGCGGTTGGTGATCCAAGCCAAACATTGTTGCCAAACCGAGTTGGTTTCGGAAGGGCTCCTGCCCTGCTTATTTTTACAACGTTGAGATGGTTGACCGTAAACCAAGTTAGTGGCCGCGCGAGTAGTAAATGAAGCCATTGAAAGTAGTAGTTGAAGCCATTTAGTCCGAACATGCAGCCAAATAGGAATCAAAGCGGCAACCGCTGGCGTCGATTGAAACGAGTCGATGAGGTGAGAATGTGATGAGACAAAGTTTGGCCGTTCCCAATTGAATTGATCTCTCTACAATGCGTATTGGGTTCCAAAAAGGCGTAAAGCCCAGATTTGCAACTCCCCTGCTCTGTTTTTAAAAAAGGTGCCGCCGTTGTTCACCGGTTTGGTTGAAGAAAAAGGAATCGTACACGAAGTCGTTTCGGCAAACGGTTCCGCTGACATATCGATTGTCGCTCCGCTGGTCTCCAGCGATGTGGCGATCGGGGATAGCATAGCCATCAATGGCTGCTGCTTGACGGTCGTAAAAATTGAAGCCGAGATTCTTACTTTCCAGGCAGGCAGTGAAACGCTCAGTCGGACCAACCTTGGTAAGCTCGAATCCGGAAGCAGTGTTAACCTGGAGCGAGCCCTCAAAGTTGGTCAGCGCATGGGAGGGCATTATGTGTCCGGGCACGTTGATGCGATAGGCATTGTTGATCAGCGAAACGACGATGGCCAGTGGGCGGAGTTTTGGTTCAAAGTTCCCACACAATTGACTTGCCAGATGGCTTCCAAGGGCTCAGTGACTGTTGATGGAATAAGTTTGACGCTGGTCGAGGTGGAAGAGGATCGTTTCAGTGTCGCGTTGATTCCACACACGCTCGAGTTTACGACACTCGGTGATCGGTTAGTTGGGGACAGTGTAAATATCGAAACCGACTTGTTGGCAAAATACGTTGAGCAACAGCTTCAACATCGACAGGGAATGCAAACTTCAGGCGGATCGGAAACAAACAATGGCTAAAGTTAATCGTCAGACCGTCTCGTATCTTTCGAGGCGTTTTGAAGAAGTCGGTTTGAACCCCAACAAGCGTCATGGTCAGAACTTTTTAATCGATCTGAACCTGTTGAACATGATCGCGCGGACTGCGGATCTCAATAAAAACGATGTCGTGCTGGAGATTGGGACTGGCATGGGGTCGTTGACTGGGCTTTTCGCTGAGGCTGCGGCGCAGGTCGTGACTGTTGAAATTGATCATCACTTGCATCAATTGGCTGCCGAAGAACTGGAGTCCTTCGACAATATTGAAATGCTCAAACAGGACGCGTTGAAAAACAAAAATCAGTTTGCTCCTGAAGTGGTTGAAGCAGTAAAGCGGCATCTCGCTACCGATCCGGATCGTGTGTTTAAGCTCGCTGCCAACCTGCCATACAATGTCGCCACGCCGATTATTTCGAATTTGCTCAGAAGCGAAATCGTCCCCGCGACCATGACGGTGACGATTCAAAAAGAGTTAGCGGAGCGGCTGGTCGCCAAACCCGGTACCAAAGACTATAGCTCGCTGAGCATCTGGGTTCAGAGTATCTGTGATACAAAAATTGTACGCATCATGTCTCCCAAGGTATTTTGGCCGCGTCCCAAAGTTGAGTCGGCGATCATTCACATTGTGCATCGACCAGAGCGACGTGCCGCGATTCCCGATCTGGAGTTCTTTCACGCTTTTGTTCGAGCGATGTTTTTTCATCGTCGCAAATTCATGCGATCGGTTGCCGTTTCGGCTTTTAAGAATCAATTGGAGAAAGTTGATGTTGATGATGTGTTGAGCGGTATCGGGCATGGTGCGGACGTTCGCTCCGAGCAGTTGGATATCGAAAACATGTTGTCGTTAAGTGAAGCATTTCGGCAAAAGGTTATCGCGGTCACAGGTGTAGAGCGTCCGGTATTGGCGAACCAGAGCTAGGCGACGTGTCAGCGAGGAGCCAAATGGCAACCCGAATCGTCAGCGAGGAGCGCAGCTGGTATGACACAGACGGGATCACAGGATTACATTTCGGCGGCCGCAAGGTAACTATCCTGTCGATGATCCTGTCTCAGATCGGCGCTTCCCTCGCGGAGCCAAAGGCACTAACTAACCGCTTCAGGCTTCCTTTCGGGGCACTCTAAATCTGTCTTTCTCTGTCATTCCCCAAATGACCAGCCGCTGTACGTCTAAGCTTGATTTTGAGCTGTTTTTCGAAGCCAAGGCGGTGGGATTGCACCAGTTTTAGCGATTTCCCGCATAAAATTTAGGGAAATCTGATCCGCTGAGAAAACTTCTCTTCAAAATGCTGGAAATTTTGGCGCCAACTGACCACCATGGAAGTGTGTTTTTGATCGCAATTTTCATGTGGCTTGAGGGGTTTTGTCGTGAAAGACTATTTTGCAATTATCGGAGTTGCTACCGCAATTACTGCTGCAGCAGGTGTTGTTGCTTGGAACGCTCTTTCGGAAGCTGGTAAATCTAATGACGGAGCACCGGTTGTTGCCGCAGCCGCAGCCGCCCCCCAGCCGATTTCGATTCCGGTCAATGAATTGCCGGAGGCCAACAGTGAGACTCTCAAGCATGCGCTTGCGATGCGTGGTCAGGAAGCCGAAGAGCCTAAGCCAGTTATTACGATCGAGGAAATAGATCCCAAAGATCAGAAACAGAGTATTAAGGCCAGATTGGAGCAAGCCAAAGCTGAAGCGGCCAAACAATCAGAGGCAAAGAAACGCAAGTTGGAAAAGGCGGTGGAGAAACGTCAAGCCGATAGGAAGAAAAAAGCGGCTGAGCGAAAAGCCAAAGATAAAAAAACAGCCGGCCAAAAGATGGCTGAAATGAAGAAGGCTGAGATGGAGAAGGCCAAAAAGGAAAAGGCTGGGATGAAGAAGGCTGAGATGGAGAAAGCCAAAAAGAAAAAGGCAAAAGCCGATAAAGCTACTGAGATGGCGAAAGCCAAAAAGGGGAAAGACCCCAAAGCAACTCAAGTCACTAAAAAAGAAAAAGTTGAGAAGTCGCTCTCAAAAAGTATTGAGGAAATGCATTCGGATCCCAGCTCACCAGCCAAAGACGTTGACGACCCTGGAAAGATCGTTTTCGAAAGCCGGCCTGAACCGTTTCCAACTCGTCCGGAAAATTTAAAAATTCCAGAGCCGATGCAGTTGATCAACGCCAATAGCACGCTCTTGACGAAAATTGTCAACAGTAAATCAGGCCCGTCGCCCGAGGACCTTCATGGCACTTGGGAAATTATGCCCTGTCATTCATCGGTTGGCGTCATCGCCACTCGTTCGTTTAAGGCAGAGGGCATGGAGCCCGGCTCCGGACCCTACTACGAAATCGTTCAGTTCTATTCTGATCCGGAGAGGAAAGTTTTCAGTCCTCGAACCGAGACAACGGTTTACGTCAGTCTGGATGAAAAGCATATGTTGGCTGCAGTCAATGCGAATACCAATTTGCCGAAGTTTTCAGTGCTGAGAAAGGTCAGCTCCGAAATCCAGAATTCAGATGAGCCAGAAGGTGAAATGTCTGACGCCGACCTTCCAGAAGATGACTTCCCAATCGAAGAGGGGGAAATAGTCTCGATTCAAACGGACCAGAAATCAGATAAGGAAACTAAAAAGAAGCAGTCGAAGAAGACTGGAAACGGCCAGGCAAACAAATCAGATGAATCGATGGATTCCGATTCAGTAATGAAGAAGAAGTCTGACGGGAAGATGAAAAAGTCTCAAGGTTCAGCTAAAAAAGGCTCTAAGAACGAATCGGTTTCGAAAAAGCCTGCCAAAGAGAAAACGAAAACTTCAAAACAAAATCCTCAAAAGAGCCCCAGCACAGAGCAGAAAAAGCTCACCGCGGGTAGCAAGAGTAAAATCTAGAAGTTAGTTCCAATGCTTATCGCCAGTTGCCTTGATTTGGTCGAAGCGGGCGATTCTCCCATCTTCGAGAAGCAGTTGGCCCGTCTTCGGGATCGGGAAGCGCTTCGGTTTCCTCAGGCGACTCAAGCATTGGCTCGATTTCTTCGCGATTTCCTTCGAGTTCCAACTCGTTCCGCATCTCTTCCAACTCGGACTCTAGATCCAGATCTGGTTCATCGTCGATCTCAGTGTCGCTTATCGTCGACGCTCGAGGTGCCTTGGGAGGTTTCAGATTGGAGTCAGCGCTTGGTCCGAACGAATCGGCATTTGGGTCCGAAAAGATGGAACCTACCCGACCGTAACGAGGATTGACGCGTTGGTGCTTTCCTCCAATGTTGGGATAGTCATAGTCGAAGGGACCGCAGCACATGCTGCAACCAAACGTGGTGCCCAAAGTAAGCGTCAAAATTGCAAAGTAAGCGATCCAGAGTTTCATAGTTGACCTTTGAATTCGAGGTCCTTGTAATTGTCCGGGCGATTTGATCAGCTTCAGAATGCCGACGCGCGAGGCGTCGACGCCAGTGCTGCGAACTGTCAATTCAAATTGGATGGTTTGTTTAGTTGAGCGAGGTTAATTGGTTTTGATTTTTGCCGTCACACCAGTCGAATGTGTTTCTGGACGTCTCATCCCCAGTTTCTCCCAAGCCAAACTTGGAGTTGCCGTTGGAGCTTTGTAAGTCATTTTTTTCGGCAGTGATTTTTGTTTGGTAGATGATTTTGTAGTTTTGGATTTTGGAACTGCTGACAATTTTCTAACCGGCTTGGGCGAATGGTCCCTTTTGATAGTGGTGGGACGAGTTTTTGTTTTGCTTGTCTTTTTTGGTTTGCGATATTGCTTCTTCAGTACCGCAACAGGCGTTGTCTTGCCGGAATTCTTTACTCGCGACGAACGGGTTTGGGCGCTTTCGGGTTCAGCTGGTTCGACGTAGCTGACTTGACGAACTTTTCCTTTGGCTGCCGGGATGGCGTTGCGAGAGGAAGAGCCAGCAGGAATAGGGCTCTCTAGAACAGGCGCCGGGCCGTCGAACGGTGAAATATCTGGATTTCCGTAGTACAGTCCGTCTTGAATCGGAGTAGCGTTGATTGGAACACCAGAGCTTCCCTCGAGTGTTGGGTTGAGCGTATCGTAGATTGGCGTAACGCCCTCGCTAGTTAGCACTTGGTGGTTGGGAGCGGGAATCGAATGCCCCGTCGGAACGTGGCCGGTATTTTGAGCTGTTGGCCAGTTCTCACCTCGGCTGATGACGCCAGGTCGCGACCAACCGTAATTGATTTGCTGACTCGCACCGCGTCGCCGAGCATGTTCCTGGGCGTCGAGATAGGCTTTGCCTGTCCATGGTCCCTCTTCGAAATGAACTCCGCTATAGGCCAGGATTGTGCCTTTGCGGCGATGGACCAACGCGATAACTTTGTTGTATTCGCACATCGCAGTGTAAAACGCGACTTGGGCTTGTGATCGCCGTCGTTGGGCGTCCAAAGCCACGTCAAGCGTTTCAACTCCGGCGTCCTGAAGACGCTCAAAGTGCTCCTCTTCAACTGTGGTGTCTTTCCAGCGATTGAAAGATGACAACATGATCATCTGGTTGGCAGCCAGAGCCCGTATCGACTCGGCAAGTTCTTTGGTGACGTCGAGTTCCATGTCTTCAATACGAGCGATCTCGCGAGCCAATTTTAGCTGTGCATTTCTCACGTTGGCCAATTCGCGTCGGAAACCGATCGGCATTCCAAACGTTCCGCCAAATTGAAGTTCCTGGAAATTGCCTCCGTAAAGTTCGTTCAAAGCACCGCTATCGGGATCAGGAAATCCGTTGTTATCTCCAGCGGTTCCAAATCGGTTTCCAAGCCCCAGGAATCGGTAAAGAAATGTAACATTGAGTTCGGGAAGTAAGCCGTTCTTGGAGTAAGCCAACGCTAGTTCGCGCTTTTTTACTTCCCAACGCTCTTGGCGAAGTTCCGGGCGAAAGCTTAACGCTTCACACAACGAAGTGGTCCAATCAAACTCAACCGGAGCCATCACAGGCTCATCAATCGGGCGAAGGAAGCGACCGTCAGTCGAAGCCCAACCGAACAGGTATCGCAATTTGCCTTCGTTGTCGAGGACGGTGTTATAAGCGTCGATCACCTGGGCTTCGAAAAAATGGAACTGCTCTGAAGCCTGAGCCAGTTGCTGAATGTTGACTTCAGCGCCTTCGTCGTATTGGTCTTTGACAATTCGCCAGGTTTCCAGAGCCGCGTCGCGACCGGTCTTGGCAGCATCCAATGCTCGATAGGCACAGTAGAGGTCCCAGTATCGAATTTCGACATTGGTTACCATGTTTTGTAATGTTGCTTCAAGGTTGGCAATTTCCTGATCAGTGTTGATTCGTGAAATCACGATCGGCATCCGATTGATGAATGTGCCGCGACCGCGAAGTAATGGCTGACGGATTTCTGCTTCGAAACTCGCTCGATAGAAACTGTCAATCGCTTGGAGACCGGGAGCCGGATCGGTAATCAATGGGTTGTTGTTTTCGGTCCACTGATTGACGTTACGGAAAAAGATCTGTGTTCCGTTGGCGGCTTTTTTCGCAACTTCAGTTTGCCATTGGAGTTGATCCTGTTGAAAAACATTGCTGTTGAGAATATTCAACTCACTGTTTCGTGGCTCATCCGTTTTGGTGAACGTGAAGCTACTTGTCAGTTGTGCATCAAAATCGGCCAGCGCGGATTCAACACCCTGGTTACTGTCCAATGCTGTGTTGGTTGTAATGTTGCCCGGGTTGGCGATCTGGCCCGGGGTGCCAATGAACCCTGGCTCGGTCTCTCGAATTGAAACGTTGTAAGTCGTCGCAGCAGCGCCGGGGCCGTTGGCCAATGCGTCCTGTCCAGGAGAGACACGGGTTCCCTGAAGCGCGGGGGTTCCATAGCCGCGAATAATCTTTGAGTTGGAAAGCGCGTACGAAACCGCGTCTTCCAGAGTGATATCCAGATAGGTTGAAAAGTCAGGATCCAGAACCGTCATCGGTTGATGGGCTTGGGTGACTTCGTCGAGCGTTGGGGGCTCCACGTCGGGGTACTCGACCTTGGTGGCCTGTTCAATGTAAGTCGACAGGTCGCCAACGTCGTTGAGATACAATGGCTTAGTAGGTGAGCAGCCGATAGACAGCGAGACCACTAAAGTCGCGGACCAAACCAAGATTTTTGAAGGGTTGTAACTCATCGGATTTCCCTGATGTGTGTTCAAAATAAACGTAACGTGGCTCGCAGCGAGCCACGAAACGTTTTGACAAACATTCGGTTTGTCATCGAACCCCCCGGTTCTGGCTCTTGGAAACCACGAACGCCAAAGCGCAATGTGGAACCTAAGAACCGACACATCAGGTATCGTCGCTGGATCCCGCAGACTTTCGCTAATCATCAAAGATTGCCAAAAAAAAGTTAAGCAATGGTCGTCTGGGTAAAATGGGTTGTTATTGCCCTGCGAATGTACGGCCTGACCGAGCCTGCTAAAGCACGGACTTGCGGTAGTTCAGTCAAATCTGCTGTCACAATCATCAAGAAATCACGATTCGTAGATGCCCTGTCAGCTAATGAGAATCAGGTCTTGTTCCCAGATCAAAGATCTAGAGATCCTGGAGAGATAGATCCTGAAGAGATCTAGCTAAGGCATGTAACCGAGCATGTGGTTGATGCTGCAAGCAGACCAGACAGAGGACGGACTTTGTGTTTGCGACTGGTCAGACGTATTCGATTCGGCATTTTTTAGATTTCACGTTTGGGGATTTGGATTTGGACTGGAACGAATTTGTGCAGATCGATCCTCGACACCTTCGCCCGACAGAAGTCAACTTGCGAAAAGGCGACTACAGCCAGCCAAAACGAAATTGGGCTGGGAACCCAACACCAATTGTCAGGAACTGGCTGAAATCATGGTTGATCACGATTTGGAAATAGCCCTCAACGAAGTCAACAAAAGCAGTTTGGCGGAACAGTAAAGTCGCGCTTGACTCCCCGAGGAGACCACTGTGTTTGGGCCTGTTCTCGCTCTATCCACTTTTATGAAAAGACGCTCCTTTCGCGGGTGCAAAAGGCGACGGTAGCAACTTGCCAATAAAATTGGCAAAAATTGCCCTCTCATGCCAATTTTTTAGCGGAAATGAATAAAATCTACCGGCCCGGCTACAAAAACCGATATTAAGCTGGTAGGTGATCGATTAAGCTCTTCGATTTGATGAACTGGCACCTGTGGCCTGCTCATACCAAAACTCACTTTTATATTCCAAATACGTTTCGCAGGTGTCGCTTTTAAACATGAGTGCCACCCAGAGGGACGGAGTCCGTCGTGATTCAGGCTCCAATCCGCGATAATGATCCAAAGTCAGACTGTTTTGGCATCACTCGTACCCATATCGACGCTCCAGAAACACGTAAAGCCAAAACGATCAAAAGCGCCCAACAAAGCAAACCTCAAAAAAACAACTGCTACTTCACAACTGAAGATCTGCGAGAGAATCTCGCTAAGAAAACAGCGCGTGGCGGGGTCTATACGCTTGCAGCCACAGCGATCAATTTTTTAGTAACAGTAACTAGTACGATTTTGGTTACTAGGAAACTAACCGATGAAGACTTTGGTTTGGTCGCAATGGTTACCGTTCTTACAGGATTTGCTTCTATTTTTCTCGACTTGGGACTTTCTAAGGCCGTTATACAAAAGCCAAAAATCAACCACGATCAAGTTTCAACGTTGTTTTGGATCAACATAGCTGTAGCGTCGATCATCGCAACAATTGTTGCTGCCGCAACTCCCTTACTGATCTGGGTCTACAACGAACCCCGACTGTTGCCGATCAATCTGGCACTCTCAAGTCTGTTTATTGTTAGCGCTTTGGGAATTCAACACCGAGCTCTGCTGGCCCGTCGCATGGAACACGGCAAAATTAGCCTGGTTGCCATACTGGCAACACCAATCGCTGCGGCAGTCGCAATTACAATTGCTTACCTCGGAGGTAAGTACTGGGCCCTGGTTGCAATACCTGCTGTTTCGCAACTAGCAATCGTGATTGGCATGTGGATTGCCTGCCCTTGGATACCTGGACGGCCAAAACGCGGAACCGGCGTTCGTGAGATGCTTGGGTTCGGGAGCCAAGTAACCGGTTTTCAATTTGTTAACTATTTCGCTAGAAGGGCCGACAATGCGCTACTTGGCTATCAATTTGGTGCTGGTCCCTTAGGACTATATGATCGTGCATACAGCCTGATGTTGATGCCGGCTAGAAAATTGAATGGCCCTATTGTTAACGTCGTTGTTCCAGCGCTTTCGCGACTCTGTGAAGATCCAGTGAAATACAGGAAGGCATTCTTGGCTTGCCTGACACCAATTTCATATTTCCAGACGTTACTAGTAGGCTTTACATTGCTGAACATTGAAAATCTAGTCATTTTGTTTTTAGGTGAAAACTGGGTAAAGATCGTTCCTGTTTTCTACGCGCTTTCGTTGGCGGCTGTTGCGGCAGGAACCAATGGAGTCGGCGGCTGGCTGTACCTCAGCTATGGGCACGTGGATGCACAACTAAAATGGTCTTTGTTCCAATCCAGTGTAATGCTATTGGGCCTTGCCATCGGCGTTCAGTTTGGAACGATCGGAACGGCATTGGCGGTCTCTATTGTGTACACCCTTAGCAAACCTTTGGCGATTATTTATGCCAGCCGACCGACACCAATCGCGGCGAGAGACATATTGATTTGCGTCTACAAACCAGTCGGGATTGCGCTGATTGCATTGGCGATGACAATGACGGTTATTCTCTTTTACGAACCGAACAACCCATGGCTACAAATTCTTGTACGTTCATCCTTGTATGGTGGATTTGTTCTTTTGCTGATCGCCGCCATTCCTTGGCTGAGGAAAGACATCACAGAGGCTATAAAAAACATCCGATTATTAAGGTAAGCAAAGAGCATGAACAACCACAACAAGGATTGGAAAAACCCTGAAAGTGCCTCGCATTATAAAATTAGCAACTATTTAACGCCTGAACGTATGACATCGATCGGGCATCAGATAAAGCTGTTGGCAAATCACTTTTCTGGATCATCGATTATGGAAATTGGTGTTGGCAACGGATTGACAACGCAGTTGCTGAAAGAGGAAGGACATGAAGTAACGACCTTCGACATTGATCCCCGATTGAATCCGGATATCGAAGGTTCCATCACAGAAAACGATTTAAGTGACGAATTCGTTGACACGGTGCTATGTTGCCAAGTTCTAGAACACATACCCTGGGAAAAGGTGCCGACTGCACTTTCTCAAATTCACCGTGTGGTAAGACTTGGTGCGGTCATATCTGTCCCGAATGTAACGCGAGTTGCGAGCATTCGCTACTTCAGCTCAAAAAGAACAAGTTCACGACAATATCGCTTGCCATTTTTTAAGCCCACTGGCCAAAAAATTAAAGTCAAGAACGATTTTCACTACTGGGAGCTGGGCGCTAATAAATCAGAAAGGGAGTTTGAAACGCTACTTGAAGCGCAGTTCAACATAAAGGAAAGCCTTCGGCCGTTTGGGAATCTATACCATCAGTTCTACGTCCTCACAAAAAACTAGTGTGCCTTTTTTGTCGATTTTGATGAAAAATCAAAGCGTATTTTTAGATGCTAACGTGAGGTGAATCCAAGGAAATATCATGATTAAACAATTTAAAAAACTCATCAAACCTCTCGTTTATGACATCGTTCATTTGGGCGGCAAATTCAAGTGTACTGTTTGTGGTCGTCGGTCCAAATATTTTCGAGAGGCTGGAATTGTTCCACGAAAAGATGCAAAATGCCCATTTTGTGGCGCTGTCGAAAGACACAGGCTTTTCTGGCAATACATCAAGGACCATACTGATTTCGAAACGACGCCCCCTAAGAATGCTCTCCATATTGCTCCCAAAGAGATCTTGGAAAAAAAACTGCGAC
>CAYSQZ010000024.1:0-17883 GCA_964433035.1 uncultured Pirellulaceae bacterium
AAAATGCGCGTCAGCTCCGGTGCCTGTTCCGGCGATTGCCGTAATTTGTAGAGGTGCCGGTCTTGCATCTCCTTGGTTTGTGGATGTAGCGTCGGGGGAATTACCCGTATCTGGATTTAAAGTAATAGTTACAGGGGTAGTTGCTAGACCAGCTAATCCAGTGTCCTCAATTTGGCTGCCAAACGTCTCGGTGCCCAAAGTTGGACTACCACGGTCTTCAAAACTAAATTCAATGACATCTGCGTGGCTGACGCTGGAAATCGCTACGGCCAGTGCAATGGCACTGGACCAAATAAAATTACGTCGCATGTCGTTTTCCTTTGGGTGGGCCTAAAAGTTTCTGCTACTTATCTATCATGACCAACAAAGCGCGTAATCGACTGCTGGGAAACGAGACACGTAGCGTGTGTGCTGTCATTTATCCTAATCAGATTAACCTACTCACGCAACTAAGTTGCTCAGTGATCTTGCCTACCTCCTGACGGCAAACACGTGAAATAATGCCTTGCGGCCAAAAATGTTCGCTAAATGGCTGCTCAAACGCATTTTTACCGTTTGACGATCCGGCTGAATCCGATACTATGGCCAGCTTAGTTAATCGAAAGATTTAGGGATTTAAAGAGCAAAAAGATGAAATCGGACATTCACCCAAACTATCGCCCAGTCGTGTTTAAGGACAAACAAGCCGACTTTGCGATTCTGACCCAATCTACAATTAACACCAAGGAAACCATCAAGTGGGAAGACGGTGAAGAATACCCCGTCTACTACGTTGATATTTCCAGCGCTTCTCATCCGTTCTATACCGGGAAGCAGCAATTCGTTGACACCATGGGACGCGTTGAAAAGTTCAAGAAGAAATTCGCTGGCGGTTACAAATCGCTTGAGAAGAAGAAAGCGAAAAAGAAGTAGTTGTCACGAGTTGATGAGAAACACTTGAAAAGCGACCCTCAGAGGTCGCTTTTTTCGTACCAATATTCGAGTAGCTGAGAAACCAACGCGACTACATTACCATCTGAATCCTGTGCAGCCTCCACAGCCAACTTTCACTTCACCCACTTGAAAAACGTTACCTTTTTCAAATCTCTCACCACAACGCCGTCTAGCGTCAAGGCAACGTGAGCCCAGCTGTCGTCGGCAACTTTCCGTTTGTCGACTAATTCGAACTGTTCGGGATTGGCTTTGATCAACAGCAAATCACCTCTCTCATCCAACGCCAAAATTTTGTCACCTGCGGCGATCAGACTGGCATACTTTCCATAAGTTTCGCTTCGCCATTTTTCCTCACCGGTTTTAAGATCGAAGCACGAAAACCGCTGATTGCGAAGATGCACGTAAGCGTGATCATCAACAATAACTGGCGACGACATGTACCCTTGGGCGGGATTGCTCCACTTTTGAGTGACCGACAGTGCACCTGCCTCACCCGACGCAGCAATGTTGAACAATTGAGTGGTGCCACCGTAAGTGCTGGTAAAAATACTGTCTTTGTAAATCGAAGGAGTCAGAATGTTCATTCCGCGAAACGCTTTCACTGCGATCCTCCAAAGCGGGTTCCCGGTTTCCAGCTCTACCCCACAAAGCTCGTTTCGCGTCAGCACAACTGCCTGCCTGACACCGGCAATCGTCGCGATCACAGGTGACGAAAACGCGCTACCACCCATCCCACCTCCGTCGTTGAGGCTTTGCCAGACAATCGATCCGTCCTTGACCGCAAGTTTGGTGAATGCGCCGCCAGCCTGAACATAAACAAACTCACCATCGACTAACGGAGAGCATACAAACCCAAAGCTAGGGAGCTTCGATTTCGTCTGACCGGGAAAATCAACTTTCCATATTTCTTCACCACTCTTGGCGTCCAGGCAAACAACCACATCTCGCATGCCGGCAACAAAAAGCTTGCCTTTGGAATAAGCAGGCGTCGCTCGAATCCAGCTTCCATTTGCAGCTGCGAAAAAAGGCACCGTCATCGCACCTTCCCATTTCGCCGTCCAGACATTGGTCCCGTCGGCTCGCTTGAGAGCCTGAACCCTTTCAAACTGTGAATCGACCGTCTCGGTAACGAATACCAGATCATCGACAACAATCGGACCGCTGTAACTAGGCGACAACGGGGTGGACCAAACCCGATTTAGTGAATCATTTTGAAGCGATTGAGGTAGCACAACGCCCGAAATACCATCTCGGCTTGGGCCACGCCATTGGCCCCAGTCCAGGTTTTCAGATTGCCCCTGAGCGATCGCCAGCATCCAGGATGAGGGCAGACACGCCAGAACTAGTGCGTAAGCGATTTTGATCTTTTGCCTGGTCACCACAGTTCCACCTGATTAATAAGGAAGAGCTTTTTTAAATGCAACCCGTCAGCTTTCACGGGAAGTCAACCATGCAACCTTAGGGGAATCGCAACTTTCGACAATCCCCAGATGTATCGACACTAGAATTGAGGTGGAATCGATGACGGGAAATTCGATGGCGTTACGGTTTTTTCAATTTGCTTAACAACGCCAAACAATTGTACTATGTTTTCGCAGTGCATCGCGTTTTTGATTCTTGGCCAAAACCATGGCTTAATCGCAAAGCCGCCAACGACCAAAGTCGTCGACCTTGGGATCCGTTCCGCCATCGCGTTTATGCCTCGTATAAATGAATCTTCGTCCTTTAGATAAGAAACGCTGACCCACATCAGATTAGGCCGCTTGGTTAAAGCCGCCTGAAGTAACGTCGAGAAAGGCAAGTTCGAGCCGAGCGATTTGGCTTGCCAGCCATGAGAGATTAAACTCACCTCAAGAGACTTCGTGCACAGCGTATAATGATCGTGTTCTACCGTCCCTCCTATCGCCGAGAATGCAGTTGCCTCGGGGGGGTTAAGCATGGTTTTGATTCGCCCGAGACTCTCCAAACATATCTCGCTGGCCCTTCGCTCTTGATAGATCTCAAGACTTCCCTGTTGCCACTGATTTCCAATCTGCTTGAATGCTTCAGAGACCACTTGGTCAACAATTTCCTCCATTTGCCAGCCATTGACGTAGAGGTACGTCAAAAGCCGATGGCATCTGTCATCTTCCTCAGCAACCAGACTCCGATGATACTGACGAGCTGCTTCTGCAGGATCTGACACTGAAAATTCACTCAAGTCGGGAAGTCCGATCGACAAAGGATCTTGAAGTTCATACTTATTCTTCTCACGGAGAAAAGAGATAATGTTCGCCTGCTTTAGACGACGATGCCCCCCAGCTGTTTTGATGACTGAGATCTTCCCAGCATCACACCAACGCTTGAGAGATGACTCGCTAACGCCGATAGCGCGCGCGGCAGCCTTGGGCGAGTACATTACTTCTCTACTCGAATTGAGATTACTAGAACGCTCACTACCACTCGAAAAAGGAATCATGAAAATCCCATCGTTAACAAGAAAAGAAGAGAAAGGAAGGAAGCCAATCACCAACTCTCCATATATATTTTTCAATTACAAGCATTAAAAATTGTGGTAACCGTGCTGTACGTAAGTTAACCGACAATTCCTTGAACGGTTTAACCGATGAACGTTATGTATGTTTCGAAAAAAATTCAAAACTAGAAGTGTCCAGTTGGAAGTTTCACAAAATGAGTTTAGGTATCCCTAGCAGATTTGAGGTGTTTTACGACGGAAAATGCCCACTTTGCCGTCGTGAGATCGAGATGATCCGTCGCAAGGACAAGCTCAATCAACTACTTCTGACAGACATTTCAGCGGCAGGATTTGAGCCAACTGACGTCCCACTTCAGGAATTGATGGCAGTGATTCATGGGCGCAACCCGGACGGCAGTTACGTCCAGGGCGTCGAGGTTTTTCGCCAGATCTATTCTCGCATCGGCTTCAAATTCTTCGTTCAGCTTTCCAGGCTTCTACTGGTAAACAACCTGCTGGACTGGGCGTACTACTTGTTCGCAAAAATTCGTTACTGGAGTGCAAAGAAGCGGATGTCACGGTGCGGCGACCTCTGTGGGTCACCCAAACATTTGTAAATTTAAAATCCGCAAGTTGCCGCAAACATGACTTCTCTCTTGATCATTCAGACATTTCGTCTCACTACCCTGGTTCGCGCAATCTAAACCGAGACTATTCATGAAAATTGCGATTGTAGGCGGTGGCATTTCTGGCTTGGCAACCGGCTACTTTTTGCATCAAGACCATGACGTAACTCTATTCGAAGCAGCCGACTATGTGGGGGGGCATACCAACACCATAGATGTTGAGTTGGATAGTTCGAAATTCGCTGTCGACACAGGCTTCATCGTTTTCAATGATCGTACTTACCCAAATTTTATTCGGTTGCTCGACGAGCTCGGTGTTGAGTCCCAAGCCACACAAATGACTCTGAGTGTAGCCTGCGAGCGAACCGGGCTTGAGTATCGTGGTGCGGACCTTAACGGTCTCTTCGCCCAGCGCCGCAACCTGCTTAATCCAAAGTTTCTTCGGCTGCTACTGGATCTGCTGAAATTCAATAAGATGGGTGCCGAAATTCTATCGGCGCCTGATGAAGACGTTACCGTTGAGGATTTTTTTCGCCGACACCGTTTCTCAACCCAGTTTCTCGAGCAATATTTTATGCCGATGGGCGCGGCGATCTGGTCTTCTTCATTTGAAACGTTTAAAAATTTTCCAATCAAATTTATCGCAGAGTTTTATCAGAATCACGGCTTGCTTAGCGTCAAGGACCGGCCCAAATGGAGAGTGATCAAGGGTGGCTCAAGACAATACATTGGCCCATTGACTCGAAATTGGCAGGATAAAATTCGTCTAAACTGCCGAGTCGAAAAGGTCGAACGGACAAGCGACTTGGTTCGCATCAAAACTTTCAAAAATGAATCAGAAGAGTTTGACCACATCGTTTTTGCCTGTCACTCTGATCAAGCCCTTAAAATTCTCGGCGAGAACGCGACGGATTCCGAGCGGGAAATTCTCTCCGCATTTCCTTATCAAGCCAACGTGGCGACGCTTCATACCCAGGATTCCTTGCTTCCCAAAAATAAGCGAGCTTGGGCTTGTTGGAATTATCATATCCCCACTCAAGCAACCGAGTCTGCGACGGTAACTTACAACATGAATATGCTTCAATCGCTCGATGCTTCCAAGGTTTTTTGCGTTACCTTGAATGACCAGGGAAACATTTTGCCTGAGAACGTAATTAGGACATTTAATTATTCTCATCCGACTTTCGGAATAGATCGCAAGCAGATGCAGAACCGTCACGGCGAACTGATCGGCCCAAATCAAACTTCGTACTGTGGTGCCTATTGGGGCAATGGTTTTCATGAAGATGGTTTGGTGAGTGCTTTGGCTGTCGTGGATTCACTTAAGCCAATCCATTCCCAGGCGGTGCGATTATGAAAAGCTGCATTTATGAAGGCAAGGTTCGGCATCGTCGAAACGTACCAACCCATCATCAATTCGACTTTCGCACGTTCATGTTGATGCTCGACCTTGACGAGCTATCGACTGTGTTTTCCAACCGCTGGCTTTGGTCGACTAAGCGAATGGCGTTGGCTCGCCTGAGACAATCAGACCGACTGAAGTCTCATGGTCACCTCGACTCTCTCCGCCAACGAGCTGAAGCGATTTTGGTTGAGAGCGGCATCAATGAACAGTTAAGCTCGGTAAGTTTGTTGACTCAAGTTCGCTATCTCGGGTTTGAAATGAACCCAGTTTGTTTCTATTACTGTTTTTCCAATATCCTGGAGGAAAAGAAAGCCGATGCTGAAGGCGCGGCCAAAGGCGACTCGCTTGAGTCACGTGAACAAAACGAGCAAATCGTTGCAATAATTGCAGAGGTGAACAATACGCCTTGGGGCGAGCAGCACAACTACATCGTCGCGGCGCAGCATCCTTCTGATCAAGCAACGCCTGCTCAACAAAGTCTCAAGAGCCCACCGATCTCAAAAACATTTCACGTCTCCCCGTTTCTTGGCATGAACATGGACTATCGGATGGCTTTCTCAGTGCCGGGCCAGAAACTCGGTATCAAAATTGAAAACCATCTTCATCACGCTGCGTTGGCGGACAGTGCCAGCGAACAAATTGGCTCAAATCAAAATGCCGGCAAAGCTGATGAGAAAATCCTCGACGTAACCATGCTGCTGGAACGAACCCCAATGACTGGAAGGAATTTAAATTGGATGCTGATCAAATATCCGCTGATCAGCTTCAAAACTTTCGCTGGAATCTACTGGCAAGCGTTGCGGCTGTACTTAAAGAAAGTCCCTTTCTATCCGCATCCCAAAAACTTGCCCGCAGCAATACCCTCTGGACCAAAGAGCAAAAGCGACGGTGACAGTGACACGGCTTCCAATTCAGCTTGGGTGGGCCGATGAATCATTTCTCTTTACCCATGCCTGACTCTGATCGCGAGGACACTGCGCAAATTGATTGCTCCAAGGATTCGGTCCATTCGAATCTCATTCGGACTGAACTCCCGTTAAATTGCGATAACGCTGGAGACTGGAATGACAAATCGAGCGTTGGCAATCGAGGATTCTGCCGTGGGCAACTGCTGAAACGACTCAGTCGGCTTCAGGATGCCGACCTCCAGCTTGTTGAACTGCTCGGAAATCACAGCGAAACATCGCAAATAGGAACGGGCGATGAAGGTGATCTTCAGGCTTGCGTTGTCGTCAAGAATCAGAGTTTCTTCAAACGAATCTTGTTCGGCGGTACGATTGGATCAGCTGAGTCCTATATCGATGGCCAATGGGGCAGCGACGACCTGACGACGCTAATTCGAATTATGATTCGCAACCTTGACCGTTTCAAAAACCTGGAGAAAAAATGGGCTTGGTTTAGAAACACCAGCTATCTGTGGCAACATCACTTACGCAGAAACTCAATCCGCGGAAGCCGAAAGAACATTCGTGATCACTATGACTTGGGGAATGATTTTTACGAGCTCTTTCTCGATCCAACCTTAAACTACTCGTCAGGAATCTTTGAGCAGGAATGCTTAGCCAAAACAGGCTCAGCTCCATCCAGGCGGGACATGGAGTCAGCTTCGATCACCAAGATGAATCTGGTTTGCCAAAAGCTACAACTCGGCCCTAAAGATCATGTCCTGGAAATCGGAACAGGGTGGGGCGGTCTGGCGATCCACATGGCTCAAAATTTTGGCTGCCGTGTAACGACAACCACAATCTCGGAACAACAGCATGGCAAAGCCCTCGAGCGCGTCGAGTCGGCAGGCCTATCGGGTCAAGTTGTTGTCCTGCTTGAAGACTATCGCCATCTCTCAGGAAAATATAACAAACTCGTTTCAATCGAGATGATCGAAGCCGTCGGGCACCAATACTACGACGAGTTTTTCTCGCGTTGCTCAAATTTGCTTACCGATGATGGCGTGATGCTTTTGCAAGCGATCACCATTGGTGAGCAAAATTATGAATATCACAAGCGTCATGTCGACTTTATTCGCAAGTACGTTTTCCCGGGAGGTTGCCTGCCATCAGTCACGGCCCTGGCCAATTCAGTAGCCAGAGTGACAGAAATGAGGATGTTGCATCAAGCAGATATCACACCGCACTACGTCAAAACGCTGCAACATTGGCGATCGCAGTTCATGAGTAAAGTCGAAGAAGTTAAGTCATTGGGCTACGAGGATGGGTTTATTCGGCTTTGGCATTTTTATCTTTGTTACTGTGAAGCCGCATTTGCGGAGCGTCGCGTTCACAACGTGCATTTAATGTTTGCCAAACCAACTTGCTCGATCAATCATTATTAGAGCGCTGCGTTGCGATCGGCCCTTCGAAACTTTGGCTGCCCATCCTGAGTTCAATCCCTGCGTTGCTTCTTTGCGGTGGCGTGCCTTCGTTTTCCTATCTGGCGCATTATGCGTCCCAAAAAGGCATAAAATAGCATTTTTGAGCAACATATTAGCCAAATTAGTTGACCTTAATGGTTTGCGCAATATAATTCCCATAAAAGACTAAAACCAGCTCTTTGATCAACATATTGCGCCCAGATGAATCTACTCAACAGCCAACAGATGGAGCAGCATCTCTGTAAAAGGCTCGAGTCAATTCGATTGATGAAGAACATCAGCCAAGCCAAGCTCGCGGAGGAGGCTGGCGTTTCGCGCCGAACCATCAGCCGCATGGAAAACGGCAAGGGCGTGTCGCTCGACACCTTCATTCGAGTCATGCAAGCGCTCAATCTAACGAGCCAACTCAACGCGCTCATTCCATCGACTGACATTCGACCGATTGACCGGGTCAACCGCAGGGGCCGCAAAGCCCCGCGTAAGAATGCCTCGTCACCAAGAAACAAGAAGGACCGAGCCGCTGAGGAAAAATGGCAGTGGGGTGACGAATGACCGACGCGCGCGTAGTCCTATGGGGCAGAGACATTGCTGCGGTCACTTGGGACGATGGTCAAGACTTGGGTATCTTTCAATACGCCCCGGAATTTCTCAACAGCGGCATAGAGGTATCCCCCGTCACGATGCCATTGAACGATGGGATCTTCCAATTTCCTGCACTCTCAAGAGAAACATTCAAGGGTCTACCAGGGCTGCTTGCCGATTCCCTGCCAGATAAATTCGGAAATGCACTCATCGACGCGTGGCTGGCTGGCCAAGGACGCACTCCCGATTCGTTCAACCCGGTCGAGCGGCTTTGCTACATTGGGAAGCGAGGCATGGGAGCGCTCGAGTTCTTGCCAACGATAAAAGGATCTCCCACAACCAGTCGCGTTGTCGAGGTCGAAGAACTGGTCAAGCTTTCTAACAAGGTCATCAATGATCGCGCCTCGTTGACAGGCCAACTTACTGGCGACGACGACACCGATGCCATCGGAGATATCTTGCGAGTCGGAACATCAGCCGGCGGTGCACGCGCAAAAGCGATTCTAGCTTGGAATGAGTCAACCGGCGAATTTCGCTCTGGCCAACTGGACCAGGAAGCGGGATTTACACAATGGTTAATGAAGTTTGACGGCATTACAGAAAATCGAGATAAAGAGCTTGCCGACCCTCAAGGTTACGGGCGTATCGAGTTCGCGTATTCTCTGATGGCGGCCCAAGCAGGTATCAACATGACCCGCTGCCGTCTTCATGAAGAAGGAGGCCGAGCCCACTTCATGACTCAGCGTTTTGATCGCACTGACACTGGTAACAAACTTCACATGCAATCTTTGTGTGCGATGATGCATTACGACTTCAATATCGCTGGAGCGTACTCGTACGAACAAGTCTTTCAGGCAATGAAGCTACTTCGGCTCAAACGCACGGAAATTGAGCAGCAGTTTCGCCGCACTGCATTCAATGTGATTGCCCGAAACCAAGACGATCACGTAAAAAACATTGCTTTCTTGATGAACAAAACAGGCCAGTGGTTCTTGTCTCCAGCGTTTGATGTTGTCTATGCCTACAACCCTGATGGTGCCTGGACCAGCCGGCATCAGATGAGCGTCAACGGCAAGCGCGACGGGTTTGAGCTGGCCGACCTTGTCGCACTCGCATCGGTAGGCGGCATCAAAAAGCGTAAAGCACTGGGAATAATTGACCAAGTTGCCGACGCCGTTTCAAATTGGGACACATATCGCTCAAATGCCGGGGTTCCAGATACCGTCGCACGCCAAATCAAGAAGACGTTTCGCTTGAAAATCGTCAGCTAGTTGGGCTCTGGCCCCATTAAACCGGACAGACAAATCAGAAAACCTTCGGCTTTGTTACATTACTAAGCAAAACACTACGCGAAAACGCTTTCTTACATTATCATTGATGGAAGAAAGTGAGGGCTAAATACCCTACACACAATTGAATTTGAAGTTTGGTCAGCGGATATCAGAGTCAAAATGAAAAAAAACAAAGCGACAAGACGCGGGTTCATCAAGGCTTCGGCGGCAACCGCTGCGGTCGGCTATTTGGGCTCAGGCACCCCAACATCCGCCTCAACTAAGTTGTCTCGATCCCGCTCTCCACTTGAGGAGCCGGGGATCGCATTTATTGGGACGGGGATTCGGTTCCACACGTATCACGGACGGGAAGCACTCAAATTTGGTCCATGTATTAGCATTTGTGATGTCGATACAGTACAAGCAGGTCGAGCATTACAGCTTGCAATCAATCTTCACCGCGAGCACAAACGCGGGATAGCAATCAAGGTATACGAAGATTATCGAAAGGTTTTGGACAACAAAGACGTCGACATTGTCGTAATTGGCACGGTCGATCACTGGCACTCGAAAATCGCGATCGACGCGATGCGGGCTGGCAAAGATGTTTATTGCGAGAAGCCGGTTACGCTAACGATTCGCGAGGGTCAACAACTACTTAAAGTCCAAAAGGAAACCGGGCGAGTGGTTCAGGTTGGGACGCAACAGAGGACCGAATTCGCGAAACGTTTCGTTACCGCGGCGGCCATGGTTCGAGAGCAACGTGTCGGCGAACTGGACGAAGTCAACATCTGCCTGGGCGGCTCTCGCGAGAGCGGTGTTATTCCGGTAACCGACCCTCCTGTGTTTTTGAATTGGGAAAAGTGGTTGGGGCAATGCCCATTGGTCGATTATCAGGCCGAACCGAACATTAGAGACATGGATGGCTGGGGAGCCGGATTTCCATTCGGTCGTGCGCATCGTTACTACCGTTGGTTTTACGAATACTCGGGCGGCAAGCTGACTGACTGGGGTGCGCATCATGTTGATATCGCGATGCTGGGAATGAACAAGCTAGGTAAAGATACCGGCAAGATCACCATCGATCCTCTCGAAGTCACTCACCCGGTTGATTTCAACGACAAGGGTATGCCGCTCAGTAGTGAGAAATTTAATTGTGCCACCAAGTTCAAAGTCAAATGCACTTTCGAAGAAGGCGTTTCGATGTTCGTTCGTGACAAGGCCCCGGACCTTGGTTTCGACAATGGGATCATGTTTACGGGTAAGGACAAGAGTCGATTTTTGGTGAATCGTGGCAAGCTTGTTGGCAAGCCAGTGGAAGCCCTCAAGGACAACCCCTTGGCTGATGACTCGATTTCAAAACTATTTGTGGACGACCCAACCGGAGATGAAGAATTCGGAAAAGGAGGATTCCACATGAAGAACTTCTTTGATTGCGTCAAATCCCGAAAGTCGCCGGCATCCGACTTGGAATCTCACCATCGCATGCTCAATGTCTGCCACGCGATTAACGTTGCCATGCGACTCAACCGAAAAGTCGTCTTTGATCCTGCTACGGAAACCTTTGGCGACGACCAATTGGCCAACTCGTTCATTGAACGGGAACAACGTGAAGGGTACGAGATCGACGTTGTTGTTTAAGTTAAGCTTGACAAACTAGTTAGCTTGACAAACTAACTCCCCGGGGAATTTTATCAACAACAGTTGCCTTTGGCCTCCCATACGCAGTGGTGGAGAGCCCACAACGCTAGGGTCACCGCTCTGGTCGCTCACATCCAGACCTACAATGCCCAGCATTGTCTTGGATTACCAATCTGCTTTGGTCTTATAAACTTGATCGCAAAAATTCGGAACCAGGTTTCGAGCCTATTCAGGTCAGAAAAAATAAACGAGAAATTTCCCAATCTCCCTGCGTTGCTTGCGAAGAAGACCAAAAGCTTTTTTTGGCGAGTCGACGACGAGTGGTGTAGGAAGATTCTATGTGGCGTTTCGCATGCTCGCTTGATTCAAGAAAGCATTTTTGCTTTGGCCACAGATTATGGTTATTCTGACCGGCTTGCGTCGGCACAATTTTTCGTGAAGGGAAAGAGACAATGCGAATATCAAAACGAAACGATGATCTCAGGCAACAACGATTTGCCCGGAGCTGGTTTCTGGCACTTAGCTTGGCTGCAATTGCGCTTGTCTCGACCGTATCATCGGTTTGTCACGCTCAACAAACCGACAAAATCAGCTGCGTAGCTCCGGATTCATGTCTGTCCTGGTACCAGTGGAGCAACCACTACAACGCCGATCCCAACAGCACCAATTCAGTGGATCGGATGATGTCGGAGCCGGATGTCAACGAATTCAGCAAGAAGATGATTGATAAGCTTGGCCAGCTACCCGAAATTCTGGTCCCGGACAATGCACCAGCGGCAATCAAAAAGGTCGCGGCAACGCTCGGTCCGCAAATTGTTGACGCCATACTCCGCAAGGAAGGTTGTTTTTTCATCGAGACATTTGACATCAACCAGGCCCAGGAGCCGGAGAACTTTCGAGCGGGTTTGGCGTTGAACATTGGAGACAAAGCAGATGAGACAATGGTAGCGATTGACCAACTGTTATTGACGCTCGGCGCTCCGACAGAAAAGGCCGATCTCGATGGTCAACGTGTTATCAAGATCCAGGTACCACCCGATGCGCCGATGCCCGCAATCGTCATCACCGAGCACGATGGCCACTTGCTGGCAGCCACGAGCCTGGAGGTACTCCGCGAAATTAAAGCCCGTTTTTCCGCTGGCAAGATTGCAACGTGGCTGAGCGAGGTTCATTCAAGCCAGTCCTACCAGCGCACTTCGGCACTTGGAAAAATAGAAGCCGGAAAGCTGATTAAGAAGTTTCTGCCTTTGGCAGGGGAACAGGGAGCTAAAACAATCGCGGCCTTGGGCCTTGGCAACCTCGAGAGATTTGAATTCTCTGGTGGTTTTACCGAAACCGACTACGGACAGCGATTCAAACTTCAGTTTGATGGCGCTCCCACCGGCATCTTCAATGCATTTGGAGAAGAAGGCATCTCTATCGATGACATCGCCCACTTCCCTGATGACACGTTCGTCGCCGCAGCAATGTCTCTTGACGGAAAAAAAGCGTTTAGCGAATTTCAGCGAATCCTAATCCAGCTGGACCCGAATACCGCTGGGGAAGTTGCTCAAGGCCTAATTCAGCTTCAAAGCCAAACTGGAATCGATCTTCGAGCTGTCATTGAGAATCTGGGTCCAACATT
Source organism: uncultured Pirellulaceae bacterium (assembly GCA_964433035.1). Taxonomy (GTDB): domain Bacteria; phylum Planctomycetota; class Planctomycetia; order Pirellulales; family Pirellulaceae; genus Mariniblastus. The sequence continues at coordinate 12,906 of CAYSQZ010000024.1, forward strand.
TACGTTGCACAACGGTTTTGGCGACGGGATCATGTCCGGGGCTATGCTAAAAGCGAATCTTGGAGATGTAAATGAATTTGATTCCGCGATCAAAGACACAATTCGACTATTGCAAGGCACGATGTTCGATGTTGAAGTGGGACTCGATTCGTTTGAACAAAATGGTAAAACCGTCAAAACGGTACGACTCGGTGGCGCGCCAGTTCCAGTAGAACCGAGTTGGTTCACCAGCGATGATTCGGTGACGATCTCCCTGTTCCCTTCTGTTTTGGCTTCGGCAACCAACCCAGATATGGCAGAGCCGTTGGTGAAGTCCGAATCCTTTAAGCCTTTCCTTAGCCTACTCGAACCTGCCGAAGGTCAGGTAGTTGGATTTTCGTACGCCGAATCAAAGCGTTCTTACGAGTTGTTTTACGGCTACGCCTGTTTTTTTTCAGCGATGGGCAAAAACATGATCGCGGGCTCCGATCCTGGAATGGCTAATATTCCGATCAACAAGAAGCAATTGCAACAACTCAAAGCGCTAGTCAAGGATCTCCAGTTGCCGTCTTGCCGAAGTGTGGTTCGACATCTGACGCCGCAGGTTTCCGTCGTCAGAAAAGAAAAAGATGCAATCGTGCTTGAGTCTCATTCGTCAATCGCCAGTAGCAACCTGACAATGTTCGCGCCTGGGGTGGCAGTTGGAATGTTACTGCCCGCGGTACAGCAGGTCCGAACCGCCGCAAGAAGGACCCAGTCGGCGAACAATCTCCGGTGGCTCGCGTTGGCAGCGCTCAATTACGAATCGGCTCATATGCACTTTCCTTCGGGTGATGGTCCCGTCAAAAAAGGTGGCCCGGCAGTCAGTTGGCGGGTCAAGGTACTCCCCTTCATTGAGCAAGCAAACTTGTATGATCAATACAACGTCGACGAACCGTGGGACAGCGAGAACAACCTCAAAGTTCTTAAGCAGATGCCAGAGGTTTTCCAAAACCCTGCCAGCAATGCCGAACCCAACCATACGGTTTACCGAGGTATTGGTGGAACATCCGGCCTCATGGGTGTCGACGGCAAGGGCATATCAAAAGGATTAACGTTTAGACAAATTACGGACGGAACCTCCAATACGATCCTATTCGTCGAAACCCCCGATGAGATGGCGGTGCCTTGGACTAAACCAGATGGGGGCATTGATCCCGACAAAACCAAGCCATGGCAGATGTTTGGTAATTACCCTGGCGGTTTCAACGCGGCTTTTGGGGACGGCAGCACCCACTTCGTCAGCGGCGACTTGGACGAGGAGACTTTCAAGAACCTGATGAAAATGAACGATGGGAATATCGTTAATTTTTGAGTTTCGTTTCTCGGGACTGTGATTTTGTTCGTAGTCGCCGGCCCTTATCGACAAGCGCACTCCGCGAAAGCAGATCGCTTGAGGGTAACTTTCGCGGAGAGGCTGACAGTTTATTTGTAACCCGACGCGCAAGTTTTGAAGTTGCAGTGTTTCTAGCGACTAAGCCGTAGCAGCAATGTAGCTGATGTCTTGCGGATGATGATATTCCAATGCCTGTTATCTTTGATGAGCTTCCAGAGAACTTAAAAGCAAACCCGTCTTATCCATCCATTGTCGATCCGGTTTAAGCCCGCAGAATAGAATGTCACCCTCCCTCTGGGAGGGTCGGGCGCAGCCCGGGGAGGGCTATTGAAGGAAATCTGGGGTTCGCCGAGAGCACCCCTCCCCGAGCCTTCGGCTCGACCCTCCCGTAAGGAGGGTAACTTCTTTCATCTAGTGCAACTTCAAAACGCGTAAGCGTCCATGAGGAATCCTCGCTGACGCTTCGGGTTTCCATTTGCGCACGTTATGAAAACTGCAGCCCTCTTATCAAACTTGGCTTGGCTGGATCTTTAGAATTCAGCTTAGCCGTATCACGCCATTTTAGTCAGCGCGTCGGCAATCTGCTTTGAAGCCGTACCGTCGCCATAAGGGTTCTTGGCTTCCGACATCGCTGAATACGCTTTGGGGTTATTCAGCAGCTCATTCATTTCGGAAACGATTTTCTCAACCGATGTACCGACCAACTTTGCGTTGCCAGCAGTTACGCCTTCTGGTCGTTCGGTCGTGTCTCTCATTACTAAAACGGGCTTACCAAATGAAGGGGCTTCTTCTTGAACGCCACCCGAATCGGTCAAGACAATATCAGCTTCGTTGAGCAGCCAAACAAACGGCTCGTACGATAGCGGATCAATCAAATGGATTCGTTCGTGACCGCCTAGAATACGGTTGACCGGCTCCTGTACATTTGGGTTAAGGTGAACCGGGTATACAAATACGGCGTCCTCGTTTGCGTCGGCTACTGTTCGAACGGCCTGACAGATGTTTTCAAAACCCTGACCGTGACTTTCTCTCCGGTGTCCGGTTACCAGCACCACTCGCTTGTCTTTCGTCACTTCCACCAGTGGCTTAGCCGCCTCGGGAATGTCCCGGGTGACCCGCTCTCGGGTCAGCATCAGCGTATCAATCACCGTATTTCCGGTCACGAAAATGGTAGCCGGATCAACGCCCTCGGACAGCAAAGCCTGCTTCGAATGTTCGGTTGGAGGAAAATGAAGATCGGCAAGCCGCCCAACCAAACGCCGATTGATTTCTTCTGGAAACGGAGAAAACTTATTCCCCGTCCGCAAGCCAGCTTCAACATGTCCGATTTTGACTTGATGATAATGTCCAACCAGTGCGCCGCAGAATGCCGTCGTCGTGTCACCCTGAACCAGAACCACATCAGGCTGAACCTGCTTGAATACTTCGTCGAGTCCTTTGACCGCCCGAGCGGTTACTTGACCAAGAGACTGGTTGGGCGCCATCAAATTTAGATCGTGATCGGCAATTACATTGAACGCATCGAGAACTTGATCGAGCATTTCGCGATGCTGCCCCGTCACGCAGACGACGGACTTGAACTCATCGGGACGGCTTTGCAGCTCCAGAACCATCGGCACAAGTTTGATGGCTTCGGGGCGCGTGCCGATGACGGTCATTACAGTTTGAGGCATGTCTTTTTCTCGGTTACTCGATTTAAATAATTGTGGGATCTCCGCCAGCTCAGCTCTAAGCGTTATTTTAGTCAGGCCAGGGAGACTGCGGCTAGAAATCAAGACTGGTACGCCCTGACTACCGACTTTGGTTCGGGATCTACCGATTATCGGGGTTCACGTTCCTTCGGTTGTTACCCATTGAACCAAGCCACTCGATGCTGATAGGCTGCACCAAGTTTGTTGGACATCGATACAATTTCCCACACAGTGAAATTCATGGCACTCATTGACGACCCAAGTGTATTCCCCCACTCCCAGAATGTTAACTTTCAAGCGTACTGTAGTGTTTCGCCTCTGAGCAAACCCGCCGCCGATCAAGTCAAATTCGTAACCGAACGACAACTTCAAATCGGTCGGGGCATGATATTTGAATTTACAGGCGATGAGAATATCGCCGATCGGTTCCACCGTAATTTTGCCCAGCTGCTCAATTCGTCGGCGGAGAACATCACAATGCTGACCAACACCTCAGAAGGCATTTCGATGATCGCCAATGGTTATCCGTTTGAACCAGGCGATCAAATCATCAGCTACGTTAACGAATATCCGGCGAACCATTACCCATGGGTTGTTCAAGCCAAGCGGCGAGGCGTTGAACTGATTCTTTTGTCGGACAACGCTATCCAACAAGAAGGGCGCGAAGGCACCGGACCAATTCCAGATGGGTTTGCCAAAGGCTGGTCCATGGAAGAGTTGGAATCAAAAATCACTCCCAAAACCAAGGTAGTCGCCCTTAGTCATGTACAGTTTACCAACGGATACGCAGCCGATCTTTCCAAGCTGGGAGCGTTGTGTAAATCTCATGGGATCGATCTGGTAATCGATGCGGCTCAAGGCCTTGGCTGCCTGCCAATTTATCCCGAAGAGTACGGGATTGCTTGTGTTGCTTCAGCCGGCTGGAAGTGGCTTCTTGGTCCAGTCGGTTCGGCTGTGATGTACACGAGTCCCGAGTTTCGTGAAAAAATTGAGATTACGATGACTGGTGCTGATCATATGAAGCAGGAGACTCAATATCTGGATCACACCTGGGACCCATTTGTGACTGCGAGAAAGTTCGAGTATTCGACGGTGACCTATTCTGCTCTGGCCGGTCTTTCAGCGGGTCTCGAATCCGTTTTCCTGCCGCACACGATGGAAGCGATTCGCGATCACAACTTTGAGCTTCAGGAATTGGCGATCCAAAAACTGGATCTGGCGAAATACCAGCCTGTTGTACATCTACCTGAACACCGCAGTGGTATCCTCTCGTTGATCCCCAAAGTCTCATCGGCATTGCAAATATCTGAGGCACTGGACCAACAGAATATCATTGTTACCCCAAGAGACGGCTATTTGCGTTTTGCCCCTCATCTCTGCACAACTCAGGACGAGGTCGTGCAAGCCGTTGAGGCGCTTAACCAAGTTGCTTAGCTTAGCAAGATCGACTTCGGCGTTCGCTGTTTAACAGATCAAAAAGCGGCGCTGGGGGATAGAAATTTGCATTCTCAACTCCAGAAGTTCTAATTGAGTCCTCCCTTTTTAAACACTGGAGCAAAAATGTCGCCTGCAAAAAGCCTTAGCGTTTTGATCACTCTGTCGTTGTTTGTTTTGAATACGATAGCGCATGGTCAGGAACGCACGTGGACAAGCCAAAACGGAAAGTTCTCAGTCGCTGGTACTTTAGTTGAGCAAAACGACAGTAGCGTTAAGCTGAAACGTTCAGACAATGGAAAAGTCGTTACCGTTCCGCTTGAGAAGCTAAGCGAATCCGACCGCGATTTTTTGCGATCGAATTCAGCCAAAGGTAGCTCTACCAAATCCGCAGGCTCCATCGGCAGTTCCACTAAAACCGCAGCAGGCTCCAGTAAAGCGGGTAGCATGTCAAAATCGGAAGGCAGCTCCACCAAAGCAGGCAGCATGTCAAAATCCG
>CAYSQZ010000024.1:17983-31779 GCA_964433035.1 uncultured Pirellulaceae bacterium
AGCATGTCAAAATCGGAAGGCAGCTCCACCAAAGCAGGCAGCATGTCAAAATCCGAGGGCAGCTCCACCAAAACAAAAGGAAGCGGTTCCAAATCAGACAGCTCTGACTTGAAAATTGAAGCCAAAGCTCAATGGTCAGATTTTCCTGCAGAGAATTCTAAAGGTGAAAAAGAAATAGGCCTTGAACTCATGATAGAAGCCAAGGGACAAGCCGCCAAAGATGCGATTGAGTTCGGCATGATCAATCTCAAAAAATGCGAGTCCAGCGCTGGAGCGATGAAGCCCCAAAAAGATCGCTTCCGCTTTTCAGATCCAATGGAAGAGCTTGTCGGTGTTAAACGCAGCGACGACGAATTTTTCAACGAACACCCGGCCGATGGAGTCCGACTCACATTGAAGTTTGACCGTCCCGACGCCGCCGTAACGAGTTTTACTGAAGTAGCGGGCGACTTCAAAATCATGACTGGCGGAGTCCGCGACACGATCAAAATTGAAAACGCGCCAACAAAAACCGGAAAGATCGAAGATGACAAACTTAAAAAGCTTGGGGCCAAAGGCACCATAGAAGTCGAAGAAAATTCTGTCCAGTTGGAACTCAGAGGTAAATTGGGAGCGATTTATGACGTTAAACTTGTCGACAAGAACGGCGACGAGCCTGATGGCTTGTCGGGCAACAGCTGGTCAGGTGACGATCGCCTAAAGACCTTTAGTTTTCAATTCCAGGACAAAGAAGCGATCAAAGACGATTTGGTGTTACAGCTCAAGACTGCTCAATCGTTGGAGAAAATGACGATTCCATTCAGTGTCACGGATATCCAAATCCCAGCCGAGAAGTAGTTGCGAAGCTCGTCGTCTTAGTCGCGGGGCCGCCGTCTAACAAACAACAAAACAAAGTCACCTTCCCAAGATTGGGAGGGTCGAGAAAAGACGATGAAATCGGCTTTAATCGGGGAGGGTTGATATGCTCCACTTGCAACTTGCGTTGGAAATTTGCCCTCGCTATTTCGAAAGGCGCTCGCTAGACCAAACAGCTCATCCCGCTCATTCCGATCGGCTCTCGAGACGTATACGGCTCTCCGTACTTGACGCCAATCGTCTTGCCCCAATAGGCGGCTTCGTCTCGTAGTTGATCCAGGAATTGTGGATCCAGATGTTCCCGGCCCTCGATGAACTGGCTGCGATAACAGCGAATCGACTCCAGCTTTTGCTCCCAGTAATCGCTGATGTCCAGAACAAAGGCCGGTTGGGCATGCATTTTCAAATGGACACAGTAATAGTTGTAGATCCGTTCTGGGTGGAATCGCTCACCAGGCATATCGGTCTTTGAAAGTTTGGACCAAAACCGGGCAGCATCAACCAGCTCGGTCGCCGCAACATGGTCAGGATGCGCGTCGATCCAATACGGCGCAAACAACCACTTGGGTCGAACGGTGCGAAAAACGCTGGCAAGCTGTTTTCGCGCGTCCAGCGTGGCTTCAAGACTGCGGTTGGGCAGTCCAAGATTGTCTCGCCATGTCAGCCCGAGAATTTTGGTCGCAGCATCTGTTTCGGCCGCCCGAATTTCTGGGCTACCAAACGGTGTGGGTTCACCGCTGGTCAGGTCCAACACGCCGACTTTCCAACCATCGGCCAGCATTTTTAGTATCCCACCGCCCATGCCTAACTCAGCATCGTCGGGGTGAGGAGCGACAACTAGCGCATCAAGTTCCATGATCAAGATCCCAAACTGGTAAACGACTGCAACAGGCTCGCGAAGTTTCAATTTAAAAACCTGCGAACAATCTCCGCAGCAAAACCGAAACACATTTCGACACAAACCTAGAGTAGAATTCTCAACGTCGAGAACTTCAAGGCCGGCTACTGACCTGGGACGAATTTCAACTGTAAGTCCAATACATTTTCAGCAAAGACTGTTAGGTAAATAGCCTCTCAAGAGATAGGCCTTCAAACCGGATAGATCTATCGGAATTAAAAAAGCCACGGTTTGGACGAGCAACTTCGGTATGCAAGGCACAGAGGGAGAAATCACTGCCGCCCAGCTCAACCGAATTCCTCAAGCGACTTAGGTCAGGCTTTGCCTGACATTGAACCCTGCCGACTTAACTCGCCTCAAAGAAGCCGGGCCAACGAATCAATACAGTCAACAAAAGCGACGTCTAGCAGGCGAGTAGGCCATCGTCAGGCACAGCCTAACCTACGGATGCCAGGAAACCGCCCGTAGCTCGACGCTCCTCCAAGATTTCGATGGCTGTGACTAAAGAATAGAATCCTTGGCAATCAAAACTGACGGGAATCTTCTGCCACGAATTCTATCACGCTGCTATTCGTGTTCATTAGCGGCGTAGGTCAGGCTTTGCCTGGCATTGAACCCGCCGACTTAACTCGCCTCAAAGAAGCCAGGCCAACGAATCAACACAGTCAACAAAAGCTACGTCTAGCAGGCGAGTAGGCCATCGTCAGGCACAGCCTGACCTACGGATGCTTTTGTTGCGTCGCCAAAGATAATGGCGATTCATCCGTGGCTGGTGCCAAAACGCCTAGAAAAATCACAGCCTCGCCCGCGAAAGAATGCTTGCATACACGATTTTGCTGAGCAAAAGGCGGCTACAAAAGCTGCTCTGGACGCAGAGTTTCGATTTTGCCAATGTCCGGCAACGTTGAACCAGATTTTTTCTTGGGACTTGATCAGAGGCAACTAAATGCGTTTCTTTTTGGCAGCTTGCCTGGCTTGCATTCTCGTGGCGACTTTAGGATGTGTCACCAACAATTGGTCTTCTAAACCGTTTGAAAAAACCGAGAGCAGTGCTGAACGATCCGAATTCAAAGAATCTATCCACAGCTTTTGGAACTCAAAATTTGGTGAGTCTTCGGGCAGCGATCCGCAAGCCCGGGCGATTGAAAGACGACTCGGCTACTAGTCGCAACACAGGCCTGAGTTTTTGTAGTGGACGAGGTTACGAGTCCTGATCCAACGGTAATACCGCAGGACTCGTAAGCTCGTCCACTACAGAAAATGGTTGGCGTTAGTTCTGAAATCCCTTCTACACTACGTTCGAGCCCCAAACGGATCTTCTTACCAGCGATGCTGTTGGCAATTGCCCAATTGGGTTTAAGATATCAAGTTGATTGCCAACTCACGCGAAGATTCAATGTCCAAGACACACCGATTCGAAATTACCAGCCAGGAAAAGCCCACCGTCGTGGCGGCGCTCCGCAAGCATTTGCCAAACGACCCGTCTTGGTCGACGGTGAAGAAATTACTGCGGAGTCGCTTCGTGGCTATTGGCGGAGTGTTGTGCATCGATGAAGCCAGAAAACTGAGCGAAGGAGAAGTGATTACGGTCGCTGATCGCCCGTTTCCGCCGGTCCCAACTGACAAAGATGTTTCGATCGCCCACGTCGACTCCGATTTGGTGGTCGCGGAAAAGCCATCTGGAATGGTAACACTACGACGCAAGCCCGACATGCAATGGTCCTGGGCGAGGAAAAACCGGCAGCCGACACTCGATGAGTGTGTTCCTCGTTTGATCGGTACTCATGCCGCCCAAAAAAAGAAATCGGAGCGTATCGCCGTCCACCTTCCCAGAATGTTTCCCGTGCATCGAATCGACAGGGATTCCAGTGGCTTGCTGGTGTTTGCTCGAAATAAAGATGCTCAAACCAATCTCATTCACCAATTTGCTCAGCATAATGCGGTTCGAAAATACTTTGCAATTATTCCCGGAATGATCAAAGACCAAACCGTCACTTCACAATTTATTCGTGACCGCGGGGATGGCTTACGAGGCAGCACGACCGATACATCGATTGGCGAGCAAGCAGTAACTCATTTCCGCACGATAAGAAGGCTTGGTCCTGGTGGCAAGTTCAGTGAAATTGAGTGCAAACTGGAAACCGGCAGAACCAACCAAATCCGAATTCACCTTGCGGAGCTTCAACATCCGATCTGCGGTGACATCAAGTACCGCGGCAAATTCGACCAGCCTCCAGTTTCGGATAAAAGCGCAGCGCGGCGACTCGCTCTTCACGCCGCCGAACTAACGTTTGTTCATCCCAGCACCGGGAAATTGTTGGAGTTCAAAACGGCTTGGCCCACCGATATGGCCAAGCTAATTGAAAAACTCGATGCATGAAATGATTTCGTGATCCAGTATTTATTGGGGCGTTCGTATGAGTTGCGAAAAGAGTACGGCCTAGCCATCGAGCGCCCAAGCAGTACCCATCGCATTTAGCAAACGGGGCCTAGAATTCTCTCTACCGACATCTTCAGTAGCTTCTTATTCTTCGGAACTGGAAGTTCCTGATCCACTTGGCTCAAGGGATTGAACCGGCTCAATATCTTCGGCCGGCTCAATTAGCTCCTGGCGTACTAGTTCTTCGGACGTCAAGCCATCTTGAGGCTCAGTTGATTGCGGAGCGCCCATACTGGACGCAGCACCACTGCCTCATCAGCCGCCCGAGGGTTTTGAGCAACCGGCAGCGAAGGCTGCAAAAGACAAGCCGACGGCTAAAGACATTGTCAAATACGATGATCGAATCTTTTTCACTTTGAACTTTCGTTAAGCTTCAACTAAGTCCGAACGTTACGAAACTATCCGGAACAGAAGTGATTTCAAAACCTGAATTGGTTTGGCAGTCTAAGCTTGGAGTCCCCCCAATCCACTAGTACTGCGGGAACTGTTGCTCGACCACTACAGATGTATTTCAAAAACTGATTTTAAAAGCTTCTCTAAAAATACTCAGACGTGAGTTTTAAAACCACATCTAATTGCCACAATTTGGCGTGAATGTCGGAGAGGCTCCAACATTTCGGTTCTCTCGCCACTCTCAATTCTCTCGAAACGCCCCCATTTGAATTGTGAATATTTCTACACAGCTGCCTGATGTCAACACACGGCGTGGCAGCCGAAGACAAAAATCGCAACGGTTTCTTGGCTTTTTTCTGAGGTCTCTCCCTAAAACTTGCCAGAACGAGTTGTTCAACTAGCCTGAAAGATCACACCTTGCCCTGCCTCTTGCTGAAAAAAAAAGATGATCTTTCCATCTCGAAATCCTTCGTCGAAGGAAAATTCCGAATTTGTTCTCAACGTCGAAGCCCTTGAAATACGCCAGATGCTGTCGACGGTTCAAATCTTTGCCAGCGGTACGACTGGCAATGAACAAATCCAACTTTCCATCGATACCAATGTCGTAGCAAACTATTCCAACTTGGGTGACGGCGCCGACGCAGGAGAGTTTCGAACATTTACATACGAAACCGCCGATACGATTTCTGCGGATCAAGTTCGAATCGAATTCATTAACGACTTTTTGGATCCCATCACCGGTACCGACGCAAATGTGCGCATCGATGCGATTGCCATCGATGGCGTAAGGTTTGAGACCGAGTCTTCTGAAGTTTTCTCGACCGGAACCTGGACAAACAGCGACAACGGGATCGTACCGGGATTTGGACGCGGCGATGTTTTACACGCTAATGGCTACTTTCAATACGCTTCAAGCGGTGCTTCTCCCGTGGCGTCGACGATACAGATCTTTGCGGCTGGTACGACTGGTGAAGAACAAATTCAGCTGCAAATCGCCGGCGAAGTTGTTGCCACCTACTCCAGCTTGGGTTCCGGCGCCAATGCGGGAAACTTTCAGACTCTTACCTTCAATACCGCCAATACGATTACCGCGGATCAAGTTCGAATCGAATTCATTAACGACTTTTTGGATCCCATCACCGGTACCGACGCAAATGTGCGCATCGATGCGATTGCCATCGATGGCGTAAGGTTTGAGACCGAGTCTTCTGAAGTTTTCTCGACCGGAACCTGGACAAACAGCGATAACGGGATCGTACCGGGATTTGGGCGCGGTGATTTTTTACACACTAATGGCTACTTCCAATACGCTTCAAGCGGTGCAGTTCCTTCTGAACCCCCAATTCCGACTCCCACACCTGATCCGACTCCCACACCTGATCCAGCCTCTGGGCTGGTCGCGCTGACCGGTACAGTAACTGCCCAGCAAGTCAGCGAGGGCCAATGGTTCGACGTTGTGTTTGAGCAAGCTTTGCAGGATGCTGTTGTCGTGGTCAGCCCAGTTTCGTTCAATGGACGCCATCCGGTTCACGCGCGTGTGCGGAATGTAACCCAGACAGGTTTCCAGTTTCAGTTTGAGGAATGGGATTACCTTGACGGATCGCATACCACTGAAACGATCTCCTGGTTTGCGGTAGAACGAGGCGTCCATACGCTTTCCGATGGCGCGATTATCGAAGCCGGAAGTGCCCAAGTTGGTGAACAAGCCGTTGGCATTGACTTGACTGCTGACTTTAACGGTGCCCCAATCGTGATTGGCCAGATTGCCAGTGAAATCGGCTCCGACCAGTTGATCCACCGAATTGACAATGTTACTCAGTCCGGTTTTGATTCGCTTTTACAGGTCGAAGAAGCACGTCGTGGCGTTAATTTTAATTCGCAAGAGTTTCACTACATCGCATTTTCTTCCGGTCAATTCGAAGCCTTCGCAACAGGCGAGCTTCGGGTTGATGACGAGGGAGCAACGACCGCTCTGACAGAGGGCTATGACGGAATCGTACTTGCCGATCAACAAACCCTTAACGGTAGTGACACCGCGGGTCTCCGAATCACCAACCAGACTAACACCTCCCTAAGCCTTTTCGTTGAAGAAGAAACGTCGCGAGAAAACGAAGTTAATCATGCAGTAGAGACCGTGGGCTTTGTTCTTACCAATCGAATAATTACGACGTCAGGCTTTAATCCCGAACCAGCACCAACCCCAGCACCAACCCCAGCACCAACCCCAGCACCAACCCCAGCACCAACTCCAGCACCAACCCCAGCACCAACTCCAACTCCAACTCCAACTCCAACTCCAACTCCAACTCCAACTCCGGATCCGACTCCGGATCCAACGCCTGCTCCAGATCCAACGCCGCTATCCAACGGCGATGGGTTGTTTGCTGAGTACTTTGAAGGCACCAATTTTGATACTCTTGTCAGAGATGGCGTCGAAAGTACCGTGGACTTCAACTTTGATCGTAGTTCTCCTAACGGCTTGCCTGACGATCTTTTTTCAATTCGCTTCACGGGTCAAGTCGAAGCGTTGTACTCCGAAGTTTATACGTTTGAGACCACCAGCGACGACGGCATTCGGCTGTTCGTTGATGACCAGTTGATCATCGACAACTTTACGCGCCATGCAGCGACTCTTGACACGGGCACGATTCGGCTGGAAGCCGGCCAGCGCTACGACATCCGCTTGGAGTATTTCGAACAGACAGGCCGTGCAATCATTCAGCTGGGATGGAGTAGTGCTTCACAGGCACGTGAGATCATTCCTCAGTCGCAGCTCTATTCATCAAGTCTAGACAATGAATTACCTACCACTGAGTCACCTGAAGTCGATCCTCCTGCCGACCCCGTAGTTGATGGGCCAGCGACCTTCTACGTCTCGCTTGACGGATCGGACGATTTTAGTTTGGAGCAAGCGCAGGATCGCTCAACTCCCTTTCAAACCATTGGACGAGCTCTTTTTGAGGCGCGAGCGGGTGACACTGTGATTGTTGCCGATGGCACTTACACCGAAGAGATCTTTCTTGACCACAGCGGAACAGCGGAACAGGACATTGTCCTACGAGCGGAAAATCAACAAGGCGTCAGGTTGCTTGGATTTATCCATGGTCGCGATGTAAGTTACATCACTGTCGACGGATTTGACGTCACCAACAGCAATGATGGCTCGATCTCACAGGGAATCGTCTTCTACTCGTCTCACCACATCACGGTCAGCAACAACCTGGTTCGTGACTCATTTGGAGGTGGAATCTCATTCAATCAGTCCGATTCGATTTTAATTGAAGGCAACACCGTACACGGCAATGGCTTCTTTCACCCTGATGCTCACAGCGGGATCTCGGTATACCAACCACAACGGTTGGATGATTCAGCAGCCGAATACGGTGTGATCATTCGCAACAACATCACTTTTGAAAACGCGAGTCTCGTTCCAAACCAGAATTGTTGTGGCCGTAACACCATCACCGATGGTAGCGGCATTGTGCTCGACGATTATCAGAATTCTCAAGAGAGCGGAAACGGAATCGATTATGACCGGCGCACATTGGTGGAAAACAACATTACATACAACAATGGTGGACAGGGCATTCACGTATTTCGTTCTCATCTGATTGACATTCGCAACAATACCGCCGTTGGCAACGTTTTGGTTCTGACCAATGGTGCCCAAATCAACATATCAGCCAGCAGAGATATCAACATCTTCAACAACATTGCTTCGGCTGGCCCAGGAGAAAATGCAGTCCGATCGACCAACTCATCGCGCATTACGCTCCAGAACAACATTCTGGATGGCCCCGAGGTGGGATTCGCGAATGACTCGACGAACTTCTTCAATACCGATCCGCAGTTTGCGCCCGGCACGTTCGAGCCGGTTGCCGGAGCGGTTGGGGTCAATGCCGGGCTGGACCTCGATGACGCCTTCAGCGTTGATGCGTTGGGGCAAGATCGCGTCGTTGGGCGGATCGACATTGGTGCGGTTGAGCGACAGAACTAGGTGAGTTAGCCGCGTTGAGCAATTGCCCCAACCTCCCTCACGCCGGCAGTGACTCAAAGCGAGCCGCAACTTCGCCTTCATCTGATCCGCTTGCGTCAGCACCTGCCTGGGTCGCTTCTTCCGAGTCCCCGAACTCGTCTTCGACGAACAACGGCATCCCAAGCATCTTCAATATTGTCCCGTAGATGTGATAAAACAGCGGGACGAGAATCAAAATCAAAAGCGTACCTGTAATCAATCCGAAGATCAGACTGCACGCCATCGGAATCAACACCTGAGCCTGCAACGAAGTTTCGAGCAACATCGGAAACAATCCGGCGACCGTCGTAAACGAAGTCAACATGATGGGGCGGAACCGGCGACTGCCGGCGCTCATCAAAGCATCGAACAACGGCATTCCCTCCCGAACTCGGCGGTTGATAAAGTCGACCAATACGATCGAGTCGTTCACCACAACTCCGGTCAACGCGATTAAGCCAAAAAAGCTAAACAGCGTCAAGTCAATCGCCATCAGCCAATGCCCAAGAATCGCTCCCAACCACCCGAACGGGATGATGGCCAGAATAATCAGTGGCTGCATGTAAGAGCGGAATTGCAGCGTCAGCAACACGAACATGCAAATCAACGCCACACAAAAACCAATCATCATACTGCGCATCGATTCCTGATTCTGAGCCTGCTCGCCTTCCCAGTTGACAGAATAGTTGCCTTGATACTTCTCGTTGTACTTCTCCAACAAACCGGGAAGAAAATTGGCTCGCATCTCCGCAATAATCTCGCTCGAGTTGCCTTTGGTTCGATCACAATTGGCCGACACAGTCACGCTTCGCCGCTGGTCGAGTCGATTAATCTCCGAGTAAGCCCTGCTCAAACCAATATCAGCAACCTCGATCAACGGCCGCTCGACTCCCTCGCTGTCCCGGATTCGAATCTCCTCGAACGCTTCCATGTTCTTCCTGGCTTCGCGCGGGTAGCGAACCATAAGCTTGACCTCGTGCCGTCCGCGCTGGAGGCGCATAACTTCTTCGCCAAAGTAGCCCGCCCGGATTGTGTTGGATAAAGTCGACTCCTCCATACCCAAAGCTTGACCGACTTCGTTAAGCCTCAAAACCCGCTCAACTTTTCCCTCGCGTGCGTCGTCCTCAATGTCAGTCACACCGGCTTTGGTAGACAAATAGGTTTTACATTCCTCAACGATCTCTTCGACATATTCGATGCCTCGTTCGTTGCTCAGAATCTTGAATTCAATCGCTGACCCGCCGGGCCCCATCGAAGGCCTGTCGAACTTCAAGGCTTCGGTACCGGCAATCTTGGGCAGCTCAGCCCGCCAAAGTTCATTAAGCTCCGCCGTCGTATGGACTCTGGAACTGGGCCTCGTCAACTGGACTTCGACGCTTCCAACGTGACTTCCCGATTTCACACTGTTGGGCCCAAGATCCGCGTTACCAATTTCGCCTACTCGGCGATACATCGTTTGGATGACTGATTTTCCTGTTTCTTCCTGAATCCGTTTATCGACGCGCAAAAAGGCTTCCTCGAGTTCCTTGACCGCTGCCAGTGAAAACCGCTCCGCGCTTCCGTTGGGAAAAGACACGGTCGCGTTGACTTCCCGACCGTCCATATTTGGCATCAGCGAAAGCGGCGTGATCCCGGCCAGCACCAGACCTACCGAGAACATAAAAAAGGCCAACACAGCAGAAAGCACAATCGGCTTGTGCCTCAAAGACCAATATAACAATGGCTGATAAAACTTCTCGATCGCCAAATTCATCGACTGACTCGCTGCTTTGTTGATCGCCGTAAGCACAAGAGTAAACGGCTTGAGAGCATAAAACACCAAACCAACAAATCGCATGAACAGATTGTTGTCATGCGCCAGATGAGCCGGAAGAATGAATGTACTTTCAACAAGTGAAATCGCTAACATCGCTATGACAACCACCGGCATAATGGAAATGAACTTTCCCATCACGCCCGTTACGTACATCAATGGCATGAAAGCAATAATGGTCGTGGCAACCGACGCGCACACGGCCGGCAATACCTCAGTCGTTCCCTCAACCGCAGCGCGCACATGCCCCAACCCTTGTTCGCGTTTGGCGTAGATGTTCTCACCGATCACAATCGCATCATCAACGACGATCCCGAGCCCCATCAAGAAAGCAAACATGGTCAGCATGTTGAGCGTTTGCCCGGTAATCAAAAGAATGAAGCCCGCTGAGAGGATCGCAATCGGGATTCCCATCGCGACCCAGAACGCCAGCCGAAGCTCCAGAAAACAGGCCAGAACGACAAAGACCAGCAACAACCCTTGCAGTCCGTTTCGAGTCAACAATTCCATGCGATCGCGGACGTCATGCGATACATTGCCCCAGGCTTGCAACTCATATCCCGGTGGCAATTCGCAATTTTCGACGTAATGGGTCGCCGCTTCGACAACCGTAAACAGATCTTCCTCGGCCGTTTTAGCGACTCGGATAACCAAGCCATCTCGACCATTGATCGCATGCGACGAAGCAGTTTCGGCAAAGCCATCAACTACCTCGGCAACATCCCCAAGCAAAACCGGATCCTGACCTTCCGAAGCCTTCAGAGGAAGCTTTGCGATTTCTGTTCCGACTTCCCGCTTGTTGTTACCGCGCAGCAGCATCTCCTGACTCGCCATCTCCATCGTCCCGCCGGGCGTGTCAGCATTTTGCCGCCGAATGATATCGGCAACCGCTTGCAGGCTCAAATCGTATTGTCGCAAATTGTCTTCGGAAACTTCAACCGAAATTTCAAACGGCTGAGCAGCGACGATCTCGGCGGACGAAATCGCTGGGCCTTTAGGCTGAAACAAACCTTTAAATATGCGACGGACTAAATTGGTTGGCGGAACAGGCCGCAACTCAAGCAGATCAGTTCTAATCTCCTCAGCAATGTCGCGCAGCTCGCGTTCTTGTTCAAGAGTCTGTGGTCCGGCTCGTATCGGGGCGACAACTCCAATCGAAATCGCCGGTGCTCGAAAAATAACCTGTTTTACATCCGGATCTTCCGCGTTGGGCGGGAACGTCGACACCTGATCGATCGCCGACCTGACGTCATTGAGGACTTTCTGAACATCGGATACATCACCACTAAGCTCGAGAATTACGTATCCGGCATTTTCCACCGCGACCGAAGTCATCTTCTTAACGCCATCGAGGTTCGCAACCGCGGATTCGATTTTTTGACAGATTCCTTCTTCGGTTTCTTCTGGAGTGGCACCCGGAAAGGGCACTGTAACGACCACTAACTCCAACGCAAAATTGGGAAACACTTCGCGGCGCATGATCACCATGCTGACAACGCCAACAATCATGGCCGCAATCAGAAACGTGTTCATCGCTGGCGAGTTTTTGATCGCCCACTTAATTACTGATCTCATGATCAACCCGTTCTCTCACCCGTAGTTTCCAAGTGCTCGACTCCACCGCAGTAGGGATTACCCTTCTGTGTTCTTTTGTTCCGTTTTCTTGAGGTCCAATTCTCCTTTTAGCAGCACTTCTTTGCCGTCCTCGGGCTGCGGAATCGGCGAAGCAACAATCGCGTCGCCCAGCTCAAGCGACCCAGCTTTCAACGCCACGATGACGATCTTGGTCATCTCCTGGTCAATCAATTGCTCACCATAATCAACCACTTCGACATCGACTCGTTTTAACTTTTCATCCTTGACGACCCAAACGTGATTCCCAGGATGAAGCGCAACCGCAGGGAACGACACGAACGCGCGCTCAGTGTTGTCGTTGCTGGTTTTGACTTCGATTTTGCATTTGACGAACATGCCTCGCACCAAGGCACGCTGCTCCTGCTTGACTTCAACGACTGGCTTCTCAACCGTGATCCGAACCGGGATCGTCCGCGTCTTTTCTTCCCGTCCAATACCGTCAAATCTTTCCAGCACACCATCCCACACAACGTCTTTGTCGCTGCTTTCAAAAATCGAGACTTTGGTCTTGGGAAGATAGTACGGTGAGAAAGTATCAGCTTTCGGTTCGTCTTCGAACTCTTTGTTGGCAACTGAGTTACTTCTGATCCAAGCCAAATCAGTCGGGGTCAAATTACACAGGACTTCTGACCGACTGGTATCCTCAAACATAACCAACGGGTCCCCGGCTCGAACGTAATCGCCTTCCTGAACCATCTCGCGAACAATCACACCGTCATCCGGAGCGACGACGACCGTTCGTTTTAAATTGGTTTTTGCGCGATCCAATTGAAGCTTGGTCAACGCTAATGTCGACTTCATTCGCTCCAGCTTCGCTTTCATCATTTCCAAGTTGTTTTCGCAAGTCGTGAGCGTTGACTGGGCGCCCAAAAGCGAACGTTCCGACTGGTCAATTTCGGATTTTGAAAGCGCATTTCGAATTCGGAGGTTACGCTGATGAGCGGCCTTGGCAAGCCTGTAGTCGTTGGTCGCGTTGGAAACATTCCGCTTGGCACCCGCAATCTCTTTGACGGTTTCCTGAAGCATTTTTTCTGTTTGATCGACTTCAGCCATCCCAGTGTCCAATTGCATTTGATAGTCCGTAGGATCAATCTCGATCAGCTTGGTCCCTTTTTTAACGAAATTCCCTGCTTCAAAATCGCTGAACTTTGAAACCACATTTCCACTAACCTCGGCCGCCACTTTAATCTCACGAAACGGCACCACGGTTCCAGACACGATTTTGTCCAACTGGCCAGAGTAAGAAATTGCGGGAACCGTTTGCACCATCGGGATCAGCTCTTTCGACTCTTGTTCCGAAGGTGGCTGCCGAAGGTCATACAGCGACAACATAATGAAGATGCCAAACCCCAAAATCAAAATAGAAATCAGATACTTAACGATCTCTCCGACTAGCGATGGCCGGTTAGGATTTGAATAAGCCGAAGCCTGTACTTCTTCTGAATAAACAGAAGATCGCGCACTGGATACCTGCTCAGCCGGCGAATTTTCTAAGGTGACTTTTGAACCATCATTGGTTGCCTCAAGGCCTTCCGATTCAAGTGATGTTTCTGCCATGGGATGTCTCGGCTATCAATCTAATTTTATTAAAACAACTTCGTTGTGAATGGGGTAGGTAACCCGACGGTTAGGGCGCAGTTAGTCACTGTTTCTTCCTCGCTTACGCTTCGGGTTACCATTAAAGGGGTAGGTAACCCGACGCGTTAGCGAGGGCGCAGTTAGTTACTGTTTCTTCCTCGCTTACGCT
>CAYSQZ010000024.1:31879-34158 GCA_964433035.1 uncultured Pirellulaceae bacterium
AACCCGACGCGTTAGCGAGGGCGCAGTTAGTTACTGTTTCTTCCTCGCTTACGCTTCGGGTTACCATTAAAGGGGTAGGTAACCCGACGCGTTAGCGAGGGCGCAGTTAGTTACTGTTTCTTCCTCGCTTACGCTCCGGGTTACCATTAGCACTATTTTTCAACTGTAAACCAAGCTGAGGCGGAACATCAGCTTGGCTTTCAAAATTTTCAATCGCTGCCAGTGAAAAGCTGGTAATATGTTTGGCCAGCGAATCCCGGTCAAAATGTTCCTGAAACTCTTCGTCGCCGATGATCAACGAAGTTACTCCGGCAGCGAAGCGGTAGTAAAGACACTGACCAACGATGCTTAATCCAATCTTGGTACGGACCTGCTTTGACAACGGTTCTTCAACAAGCTCGTCGACTATCCCCAGCAACGAATCAAAGAAAGGGCGAAAATACTCCTTCACCAAATGCGAACAAGCCTCGGTGGGCTCCAGGATCTCTCGCATCAACAATCGGACTTGCCACGGCTCGGTTTGCATCGCCACCAAGCGATCCAAAATCACGCCCACAAACCCTTGGACTTTTTCTCGCGGCGAAGTCGATGGGTCCCACTGGGGCAACGGAACTTGCTCGACCCGCATTTCTCGCGCTCGAACCACGGTCTCAAAATACAGTTGCTGTTTGTCACCGAAGTAATAGTTGATGCTCGCCAGGTTGACGTCGGCTTTGTCACAAATCTCCCGAACCGTCGCAGCCCGGAATCCCTTACTGGCAAAGATCGGTCCAGCCTGCAAGATGATTCGGTCTCGGGTCGAATCTGTTTTCGCGGAGCTCTTTCGCTGAGGCATTCGATTCTCGATGTTGTTTAAGCAACTGGCGGCTCAAAGCCCAAAACCGGCAATTTGAACCGCATTCAAACAACCGTATTAAACAATCGTTTTATCACCTATTTCAAGGCAAAATCTCCATTTTTCCTCGAATCTTTCCAGATATTGGGGGCTTGTCCACACTTCCGTCAGATTATTCGCGACGACCGCTTTGAGAGGACCACTATGAGTGGCAGAGCAGTGGGGCAATAAAGCGTGATATCGAGTCCACAGATGTCGATCCGAGTCAGCTTTTGTGCACCAGTCCACAAAGTCGAAGTCATCGCTGGCCTGCAACTGATGATCATCTTAACGGTCAACTTCCACCGAACTGAGATCGAGATCAGGCTTTGTCCCGATACACTCTAAGTTGAGTTGATTTTTTCTAATGCTCATGGGATATACTTGCTTAGACGGCTTCTTTATCTATCGGTACTTTCAAATTCCAGCACCTTCTCGGAGAAACTCCTTGGCATATTGCATCAATAAATTCCTCGCAGCCTTTTGCGTTACGGTTGCGTTCACTGCCGCTCAAGCCTCTGCTCAGAACGAAGTTGACGTCTACTTTATTGCCGGTCAATCCAATGCGGGCAACATCGGTGAGATCAACTCCTACGACGTTCAAGGATACAACGGGTACGATGGAGCTATGTTCGACGCTCAAACGGAGGCAGGTTTCACACTCTCCTTTGCGCGCATCCGAGACCGTTCCGCTTTCTTTGCCGATGGCACTCCTCGAGTTGGTGGCCCCGTCACTGAGGTTGTCGAGAGCTTTGTCGAAAGTGAACTCGATGCGACAAACTATGCGGTAGACAACATCGCCGTCCAACTGAATGCCGAATTTGGTAATGACATTGGAATTTTTTCCTACGGTCGTAACGGCCGTGCTTTGGCGAACATTACTGACGAAAGCTGGTTCCCCGGCACTCTGAGCAACCCTTTCAACGACGAACTGTACGGATATTTTCAAGTTTGGAGTCAAGATCGCTTGGACGAGATTGAAGCCGGAGCCGATGGTGTTGCCGGTACTGCCGACGACCAAGTCGCCAACGTCCGGGGAATCTTCTGGTTTCAAGGAGAGAATGACGCTGACAACGCTGGTGCGAGAGCCGCTTACCAAACAAACTTTGAAAACTTGATCGCTCGCTTTCGAGCCGATTTCAATAACCCGGAGTTGGCAATCGTTGCCAGCCAAATTCGCGAACTCAACGGCAATGACGCCAGCATCAACCAATCACTCAATGCGGTTGCGGCAAGTGACGATTTCGTCACCGTGGTTGACATTAGCGATGCGTCTGTTTACACGCCCGTCAGCGCAAACAATGTTCACCTCAACGCAAACGGTTTCCTTGTTCTTGGGAACGATTTTGCTCAGCAAATGATCACCCTACAAAATGGAGCGGCCACTGACCCCGGACCTGAACCC
>CAYSQZ010000025.1:0-18881 GCA_964433035.1 uncultured Pirellulaceae bacterium
GTCTGGCTGATATGACTGGCTGATATGATTAAGATAGCTGACACACTGCTACACTGCTTATCCAAAGTTCGCTTGTCCGCTCCCAGTAACAGGTGCGATTTGATGCATTTAATGAGTTTCACCAAAGCCAAATTATGCTTTGTTGGTTTCGTCGTTTCCATGGTTTTATTACCCTGCCTGGCCAACGCACAATCTGACCGACCCAACATCATTCATATCTTTGCGGATGACCTGGGCTGGGGCTCAGTCGGCTTCAACAATCCAAGCACGTTTATTGAGACTCCTAACATCGATTCGCTGGCACTTGCCGGGATGCGGTTGAATCGTTCCTACTCTGCGACAGTATGCTCTCCCAGCCGTGGGAATCTCATGACCGGGTTTCATAGTGGACATGCTGACAATGATCGCAATGGAAATATTGGAGCGGGCCTACGAGGGCAAGACGTCACGGTGGCCGAAGTCTTGACCGACGCTGGATACCGCAGTGCAGTCTTAGGAAAATGGGGTTGGGGTGCCACGGGGAATCGAAATTTGACCGGGCCTGATGCTGTGCCATCGATTAACGATTTAGAATCCATGCCGTCACTACAGGGATTCGAATTCTTCTTTGGCTATTTGAATCACAGCGCGGCTCACGATTTCTATTACGACTTTATGTGGCAGTCCAGCCAGCTCAATGGTCCAACCACGTTGGTCAACAATGACAACGGGCCAGGCGGCGCTCCTGAATACTCACATGATTTGATCCATCGTTCAGCCGAAGCGGTAATCCGAGACTGGGCGGTTGGATCAGACCCGTTTTACATGCAACTCAGCTTTACGATCCCACATTTTGATCTCGAGGCAATTCAAACGGCTCCTGCGTTGATCAACCTGGCTGGCGATGTAGTCTTCCCCGGTGGACTGGCTCAATATGGCGGCAATCCCGGTCTCAACGACAAACAAGAACGATATGCAGCAATGATCTCCAGGATGGACGCTTCGATTGGCTCGATCGTGGCTCGGCTTGAGGATCCGAACTTTGACGGTGACACATCCGATTCGATTTTGGCAAACACGTTCATCTTTTTTACTTCCGACAATGGCGCGACGCCTGAAGACGGTTTGACGGCGGCCATTAGTGAAAGCCTCGAGGTTGCTGGTGGGCTTCGCGGCGGCAAACGTGATCTTTATGAAGGTGGAATTCGCATGCCCGCGTTTGTTCACTGGCCGAGTCAGATCGCGGCTGGATCGAGCACGGATTTGATCAACGATTTGTCGGACTTTGCCGCGACTGCGGCGGACATTGCTGGCACTCAGGCAAGAGTCGGCGTTGACGGTGTTTCCATTTTGCCAACTCTGGTCGGGATGCCGCAGCAACAGCAGTTGCGCGAGCACATTCTGTTTGAAAATTTCTCAAACAGCCAACACGGTTATCAAAATTCGAGCTGGGCACTTGTCCGGCAGGATTACAAACTGATTCAGTTTGTCAATGGAAATCAGGAGCTTTATCGAGTCGACGTTGACCGGGAAGAAACGCAGCCCCTCAATCTTAACGATCCAATATTTTCAACGATCCGTGACGAAATGGAAGTGATCGCGTTTGCTGAAGGAGCCGCGCAGCCCGATGACTATGCTGTCCAGTTTCGGGACTGGGTCGGAGCAGATATGGGCTTGTTCGCCAATCCATCAAATTGGTCGGTAACCGATGAGCCAACCAGCTCTGCGGTCGGTGGGGTAAATGAAACATGGTCGGCAAGACTGGTCAACCAATCGGCAGCGCCGGCGATGGCCAATACGACGTCCAGTATTGACGTGCTGGGATTGGAAGTTGACGGTTCGACGAGTTTGCAAACTTTGGCGATTGGCCCGCAAACAACTTTCTCAGCTCGAAATGAAATTCGAATTGGCCAGCTGGGATCGGTAGACCTTTTAAGTGCAGATCTACGTACCCAAAGACGAATTACCATCGCTGATGGTGGAGCTATCACAGGCATTGGAACGGTTTCGGGTGATTGCTTCTGCGGCGGCAATATTTCACCTGGAATCGCTGACATTGATACCAACGTTCCTCCGGCCGGTCAGTTTAGCTTTGCCGTCGATTTTTCAAGCATCGACAATCGGCAGAACAAGGACGATGTTTTCACGCCGCTGATAGGAAGCATTCCTCAAGCCACGATCTCGCTGGACTATGGTCCGTCAACTGTTTCGTCGTTGTCGGATCGAGGTTTCAATGATTTTCCTGCTGAATTCAATTTGCAGGGTTGGTCGACTGGGAATCAACTCCAAGACGCGATCAACGGGAACGATTATTTGTCGGTGAAAATCGCTCCAGCTTCGGGTTTGGCCGTTGAGCTGGTTGGCTGTGGGTTCAACTTTTTCCGCAACGGTAACAACTCGCCGAACGACTATGCGATTTTGTCAAATATTGACGGATTCGATGCAACTTCTGCCTTGGCGGAGATAACTGTCAACGATACCGCTCAGAGTCGTTTTGAAGCAGCAGGTACAGCTGGATTGAATTCGCAAGACGAATTGGAGTTGCGGTTGTATGGTTGGAATTCAAATCAAATAAGTGGCCATACGCATATCAACGGTGCCGACTTCGAGTTGTTGTTTACTGAATTGGCAGTCCCCGATTTGGGAGAATTAGCGACGCTGGAATTCGAAGGCTCATTGACACTCCAAGACACGGCGTGTGTGACGATGGAGATCGGATCAAGTTCGACGCATGACCAGTTGATTGTTTCTGAGACTGTCGAGCTCAGTGGAGAGATTAAACTCGGTCTGGTTGATGGTTACATTCCTGCGCTTGGCGATACCTTCGAGCTAATCCTGGCCGAAACTCTCAGCAACGAATTCGCTACGGTCAGCCTGACTGCAACCGACGGAATTTGTGCTGACGATTTCGACTTGATATACGAGGCCGATCACTTGCTTCTGCGATTTAATTCCGCTGGCGTTCGGTTGGGGGATGTGAACCTGGATGGTGTTGTGGATTTCTTCGACATTTCACCGTTTATACTGGTGCTTTCTGCGGGAGCTTTGCAAGCTGAAGCAGATGTCAATAAGGATGGTGATGTGAATTTCTTTGATATATCAAGTTTTATTGCATTGCTTTCAAGCTAATGAAGGATTACTGGCCGGATTCCTCGTCCCGTTGATCTTGTGATCTTCGCGGCAGCAAACCGGATTAGCATCAGGTCAATTCAGGCCGGTTGGACCACTAGACTGCGAACTCACCGCGATCCAAGGCAGCGAAAAAATTCAAATTGCTGTCCAGCAGATCTTGATCCGCCACCAGCTCAGCTTGGGTTAGCCAATAGTATGACTCGACTTCACTGGGATCGGGAGAGATCACTTCTCCCAATTTAATTTCGACCACCCACCAACTAAGGTCAAAACCGCTTTCCGTGTTGCACTGCCAGAGGAAGCGAATTGGATTGACCACGACCCCAAGCTCTTCCTGCATCTCCCGAACCAAAGCTTGCTCAACTGACTCCCCGGGCTCAATTCCGCCACCGGGAAAGCAAACCTTGCCTGGGGCGCGGACTGCCTGAGAACGCTTGATCGCCAGAAACTGATCGTCCTGTTTAACAACTGCAATCGCACCTCTGAGGGTGTCGCCCGGATTACTCACTGGGTTCGAAGACTGCCGAGATTTTTGATTCATAATCACCAACATCCTTCGTTTTACAAATTCTCTTCTTCAAGGTAATGAATTCGAAACGACTGCCCGCCGAGCTTAAACCACTTCGTCGATCAGTTCTCGAATCTCACGCGAGCGGTAAGAGGGCTGAGTCGGAATCCGCAGCAGCGGCAACTCGGCAGAAGCAAACGCATCGTTGACGAAAATGTCACGCTCAATTCGATCCTGTCGATTGTGTGACGGATCGTCAAGCTCGATGCAGCAGATCGGCTCCAGCGAACCAGGATCGCAAAGTACGAAATCAATATGCTTGGCCAAAATCTTATTGAGCCACTTGCGCCGATTGGGTTCGCCTTTCTCAACCCGAAGCAAATCCGCGATACGAACCATTGCGAAAATCTCCCAGTCGTCCTGAACGGCTTTCAAAAGCGACTTGTAAAACCTCAATTCGGACTTGGTGACCAACTGCCCTCGAGCCTGGTACGGCAGACGACCGGGCCTAGACCACATTCGCAAAAGCAGTATACCGGCAATAAAAACCGCCAGCCCAACCCAGATGTGCCACCAACCGATCAAGATGTTTAGCGCCAATTCCATTGAAGATAATCTACCTAAATCCGGATCGAAAACGTAAGATGGTTTTTGAAAACCAGATACTTGATTTTAAGTACGCTGACCGACAACTATACATCACAAAATTGGTTCGAACGTTTTTATGCAACAGGTCCAACTAAAACCTCTTAAAATCGGCAACGTTGATATCGGATTTCCGATCGTTCAAGCTGCACTGTCGGGTTACAGCGATTGGCCAATGCGAGTGATTGCCCGGCGACTGGGGGCACCTTATACGATTTGCGAGGTCATGCTTGATCAGTTTTTGGTTAGCCTCAAGGAGCGCAAGCGTACCAGTCACTTCTTGCATATCTCCGAAGAAGAAGCGCCCGTTGGCGGACAACTCATGGGCGCCGAACCAGAGCAGTTTTCTCTGGGAGCGATGAAGCTGGTCGAGGCAGGCTTTAATATTATCGACATTAATTTTGGCTGCCCGGTTAAAAAAGTGCTTGGCCGATGTCGAGGCGGTTTCCATCTCAGCCAACCCAAGGTCGCTCTCGATATCGTCCAGCGGACTCGCGACAATGTTCCCGATGAAATTCCGGTAACCGTCAAGATGCGACGCGGTATCGACGACACCGAGGAAAGCCGAGATAACTTTTACGAGATCCTCGACGGGGCGTTCAAGATTGGTGTCGATGCAATTTGTGTTCATGGGCGGACCGTTAAGCAACGTTATATCGGGCCCAGCAAATGGGAGTTTCTCAAGGAGCTTAAAGAACACGCCGGCGACAAAATCATCCTTGGCAGCGGCGATCTATTCACCGCGCAGGACTGCCTGGACATGATTGAACAAACGGGCGTCGATGGTGTCACGGTTGCCAGAGGCGCGATTGGCAATCCGTGGATTTTTGGTCAAGCTCGAGCGTTGGCCGAAGGCAAGCCGCTTCCTGACCCGCCATCTTTGTTCGAACAACGAGAGGTCATGCGTGAACATTGCATTCTCGGTGAACAGCTATACGGCGAGCAGCGGGTCGGTCAGCTAATGCGTAAGTTTGGAATCAAGTACGCAATTCTGCATCCCAATCACGAAGAAGTCCGCTCGGGTTTCGTCCGCATCAAAACGCGAGCCGAATGGGAAGCCGCATTGGACAAATTTTACAGCGAAGACCTTCCTGGCTGTCATCCAAATGGAAAAATGCACAAAGCCCAGGGAAGTTGCGCATCGTAACCGCTGCCTGCGATTAAGTTGCGCAATAAAAAGTGACATAGGCTTCCAGCTTGTGTTTTAGCTGTTCACAAGCTGGAGCCTATGCCACTTTCAAATCCTGACCGGGCCCTCGGTCGAACGAATTTTATCTATCGCCTGCCTCGCCGCTAACTCAGCGACAAACAAGCACCACAGACTCCGCAACCGCCACAGCCACCTGATACCGAGATACCAGACCTGTCATCGTCGCCTGATGACGAAACAGCTCCATCGAGGAATGGATCTCCTGGCAAGTCCACCTCAACAAGAGTTCCAGAAGTTGTCGATGGCCGTGACAGACTACTTGTCAAGATCGTGTTGATTTGACTTGAGGTTAAATCAGTTCCGCCTCCGGTTGAGGCTAGAAGGTTGTTGTTGATACTAGTATGTGCCAGACCAAGATTGTGCCCAATCTCGTGAGCTGTAACTTCAGCAACGGTTTGCCGACCAGCCGAGAAATCAACCAAATTATCACCAACGTGAACTGCAGCACCGGCTGACCCAACAAAGGCCAATCCATTGGCAATATTGTTGCCAATATCTTCAAACCCGGGAACTCGCTCGACAAAATACAAGTCGATCACGTTTCGATCTGGATTTCCAAGGCCTCTGGCATCTCCATTGGAAACGATTCGATCCAAGTCGCCAGAAGACCTTGTGCCACCACCATTTCCAACGTTAATAAACGTATCGTTAACTTCCCTCGTTGCCAGAAATTCGATATCGATATCAGCCTGTCCGAAGATCTCATCGATGCGGTTCTTGATGTCCGCTTCCTGAGCCGCTGTACCAAAAAACTCGGCTGTATTGGAACCGTCTGAATTTGAAGCTACGATCGGCTGAATAAACACAACCTCACGTACGTTGTTGGAGGGCGGATTGACAACAGGATTCAAAGTCTGTGATGCATTGCGGATACCATCGGCAAACGCATACTGCTCAACTGTAAGTACAGTATCTTCGAGCCCAAAATTAGGCCCGCGTAGATCATCAATAATTAAAGCAGTGTTTAGCGTTCCAGTGACGTCATATTGAATCAGCGACCCTGAGAAATTCACCCGGTCAGTGCCGTTGCCTCCAACGATCCGGTCATTACCCTGCTCGCCTTGAAGCACATCATCACCATCGTTGCCCGAAACAATGTCAAACCCGCTTCCGCCAGAGAGCGTATCATTGTCGCCCTGAGCAAAAATACGGTCATTGCCGGCGGCACCGCGAAGAAAGTCTTCACCAAGACCACCGAAAATCAAATCGTTCCCGGTTCCACCAGTGATCACGTCGTCACCACTGGAACCTACCAAAGTGTTGGTACCAGAGATTGCTGTAATAATGTCGGTCCCAAGTCCACCGAAAACTTCATCATTGCCAGTACCGGCTTCGATGTTGTTCAAGCCTCGGACACCAAGAATCCGATCGTTCCCGGCTCCAGCATCAACGTTGTCATCGCCATTGCCGGCGAGAATAAAATCATCACCACCGTTGCCCGTGATAATGTCGTTCCCACTGTTACCAATGAGCCGATCGGCCCCAGAGCCACCAATGAGCGTATCGTTTCCGGCTTGGCCCAGGGCATTGGCAAAAATCGAAGTTGTATTTTCGAAGAAGTCGTCACCGCCCAAACCTACGAACACGATAGAATTCACGTCTGAGGCAGCAAACGTGTGAGCTTCGCCCTGATGGGTTACAGTGACTACATTGCTGACCTGCGTAACTCGAGCCGTATCAACAGCCGCGGAACCGCCGATAACAACTTCCCCGGTCGCCGCAGTAAAACTTACGTTGGCCAAGAGTCGCCGTGGCTCAAAGGACTCATAAGTCGCTGAGCCGCCTTCGTGTCGACGACTCTTGCTGGGGCGCGCTTTGGTAGCAGCGCCCAGCCATCTGTACGCAGATTGGGACTCAGACTTTGAACCGGCAACGCGATTCAATGTTTCTAACAAATAGTTGGCAATTAAACGATGCATACTCAAGCTCTTGGGTCTAAAAAGATTTCTTCGAGTCATTCGAAGGTGCTGAGGAATAAAGGTGAGACGTAGTAGAAATAGCAAAACCACGATAGTCACTTTTACAAGCTAACTATATGTCTCGCAAGCCACATGTCAAAAGTGATTTACCGTCTTCCGCTTGCTACGCAATTTCAGCATGTAATTTTGCTTGCACCAACAACTTTCTGTCGCGATTTTTACCAGCCTAACAGTTACATATATTACAAGACACCATTTTGATGATCTCTGACATCACGTTGAAAAATCGAATCCTTATTTCACAAGTTCTGTGTTATCTCGATGAAAGAACGTCTTGGCGGTACCCCAAGGACTGTGCGTAAACAGAACAGACACAAAGACGACTGATTGCAACGGTCAAACAGATCGTACGACTGACCTTGTGCAACAAATAAAGAATTTCAACCAAATAGACTTTTCCCTTTGGCTAAACCCTGCCGATATCTTTCTCAGAGCGAAGTGAACCAGCAAGTCCAATGTTGAAACAGGACGCTCATCAGAATTGATGGTCCTTAGCGATGCCTTGCGTCGTTAAACGACGTTCGCTCCATCATCAATTCGAGGTTGCCAATGGATGGCAATGACGACAACGGAAGGTCGTGCGTAACCTTTACCGGCGATTGAACGGTTGAAATTATCAGCCAGTCAGTCGCTGCCTGAAACTCTACAGGTGTTGTCAAATGATTAAAACCGCTCCCCACTACCTATTATTTACTGAGGCCAAGTTATCCTCGCAGACCAACGGACTCGGTAACCGTTGGCGTTTCGTGCTTGAGGAAATTGGCACTTCAAACCGGTTCGAAGAAGCAGACGAAGAACCGGGCATTCATGGGGAGCGGTTACAGCTTTTGGCTGTCGTCCGCGGACTTGAGGCACTTCATCAACCCTCAAGGGTTACCTTGATCACTCCCAGCAAACATGTTGGCCGAGGAATCCGCAGGAGTCTCACGCAATGGCGAGAGAACGACTGGCAATGGGAGCGTTTTGGTGTCATGGCACCAGTCAAGGATCATGACCTCTGGATGCGTATCGATCATGCGATGCAAATACACGAAATAAACTGCCGGATCTGGCAATTCGACCCACCGCACGTTCGGACGCAAGTCCCCCAGCAATCCGACCAGGAAGAAATGGTCCAATCCGGTACAAAGTTTGTTTCGCCGTTGGCAACGTTGACCAGCGAGACATCAGCCAGAGACCAGAAGGAAGCAACTTCGCGGATTAACAGACTTTCATCCGGCCAAGCGTCTCAAAAGACAAGTTTGCGTCATTCCCACTCAGTTCCAATTGAATCCCACAAGCTGGATTTACGTCAAACCAGACCATCGCTTGGAGCGAAGCTTCGTGAAGTTTCCCAAGCCACCGGCATGGTCGAAAAAAGGGTAACACCGATCGGCCAAGGCCGAGCCTATGGATACGCCGTTAATTAGAAACAGGTAGATCCAGTCCAGGATCAATCCCATCGCTACCAGGCGACCCGGGCGAAAACGAAAGAACTAGCAACTTCTCGGAGTCCACGGACAGTCGAGGGCAACCAAATAATTAGACCAGTCAATAGACATCAGACTTAATTCAACTTAACCTTAACAATCGAACAATCGAATGAACGCACGGAAGTCTATCTCGTCTGCTTTGGCAAACGAAGCAATATCAAAATTAGTTTCGGGTAATATTAGTTATCCTCAAGTTTTGCTTGGGCCACATCAACTCGGAGACGACCCTGACCGCGTTGCTGTTCGGGCGTTCTTACCTCAGGCGGACGAAGCCTGGATTGTCAATGAGTCGCATAGTGTTGCTCAACCGATGACAAGGGTGAACGGGAGTGGCCTGTTCGAATCGATTTGCAGTTCCAAGATTTTCAACACGACGCGCGGCAAATACCAGTTTCGCTACGCCCAAGGCAACAAGATCATGTCAGTCCACGACCCCTATGCATTTGAACCAATGCTGACCGACCTCGACCTTCATTTGTTCAATGAAGGCAATCACTACGAGATTTACGATCGTCTTGGAGCCCACGCTCGTGTCTGCGATGGCGTTAGTGGAACCAACTTTGCCGTCTGGGCCCCGAACGCACAAAGCATCAGCATTGTTGGTGACTTTAACCAATGGGACGATCTGCGAAATCCGATGCGAAAACGAATACCAAGCGGTATCTGGGAGTTGTTTGTTCCCGGAATCGAGCCTGGTGAAATCTATAAGTTTAGAATTACCGACAGCAATGGGCACCAGATAGAGAAAGCAGACCCGTTTGGGTTTCGCAGCGAGTTGCCGCCCAGAACCGCTTCAGTCGTTACGGATCTGGATTCCTACCAATGGGGCGATTCAAACTGGATGGAAAAGCGGGCAGCCAGCAATCCGCTCGAAGAAGCCGTTTCAGTCTATGAACTGCATCTGGGTAGCTGGCGGCAGGAAGAGGGCAAAGAAAACGGCTGGATGAACTACCGTGATCTGGCTCATCAAGTCGTGGAGTATTGCCGCGAGTTGAACTTTACTCACATTGAATTGATGCCGGTTTCCGAACACCCGTTCACAGGTAGTTGGGGTTATCAGACGGTAGGCTATTTTGCGTGCACCAGTCGCTACGGCACTCCCGAAGACTTTATGTACTTCGTCGATTATTGCCACCAAAATGACTTGGGTGTAATTATCGATTGGGTGCCCGCTCACTTTCCCAAAGACAACCACGGCTTGGCCAATTTTGATGGCACGGCGCTTTACGAGCATTCCGATCCACGCCAGGGTGTGCACCCCGATTGGGATACGCTGATTTTCAATTATGACCGGAATGAAGTTCGAAACTTTTTGATTTCAAACGCCATGTTCTGGCTAAAGAAGTACCATATCGACGGGCTTCGCGTCGATGCAGTGGCTTCGATGTTGTACCTCGACTACAGCCGCAAAGAAGGCCAGTGGATCCCGAATAAGTTTGGTGGCCGCGAGAATCTGGGCGCAATCGACTTCCTTAAGACCATGAATGAACGCGTCCATGAGTCGTTCCCGGGCGTCTTGACACTGGCCGAAGAATCGACAGCTTGGGGCGGGGTCTCTCGGCCCACCTACGCGGGCGGCTTGGGGTTCAGCATGAAGTGGAATATGGGCTGGATGAACGACACGCTTCGTTACTTCTGCAAAGACCCAATCCATCGAAAGTACCACCACGACGAACTGACGTTCAGTTTGATTTATGCGTTCACCGAAAACTTCATGCTTCCTTTTTCACATGACGAAGTCGTCCACGGAAAGGGATCATTGCTGGATCAAATGCCGGGCGACCTCTGGCAAAAGTTCGCAAATCTACGTCTGCTCTATTCTTACATGTGGACGCATCCGGGTAAAAACCTGTTGTTCATGGGCTGCGAGTTTGGCCAATGGAACGAATGGAATTGCAATAGCAGCTTGCAATGGGATCTATTGCAGTGGGATTCTCACCAAGGGCTCCAAAAGATGATCGGTGACCTCAACGCGATTTACCGAAACGAACCGGCGCTGTATGAAGTCGATTTTGAATCTCACGGATTCGAATGGGTCGACTGCATGAACAGCGAAATGAGCATGCTCTCGTACCTCCGACGTGCCAAGAATCCTGAAGATTTCGTGCAGGTTTGTTGCAACTTTACACCGTCACCTCACACTGAATTCCGCTTGGGAGTACCTGAGCCGGGGCATTACCGAGAAGTATTCAATAGCGATTCAGAATTCTACGGCGGCTCCAATATCGGCAACGGCATGGGAATCGACTCGGAGCCAATTGAAGCACAGGGTCGCCCAAATTCGATCAAGCTCTCGATTCCGCCTTTGGCAGTCATGATGTTTAAAAAGGCGTAAACCTTCATCTACGCGGGGCATGCAGAACAGCGATTCAAATCTTCCGGTTCTCCGGATTATTGCAGCTCAATGCCTTCAAGATGCCCTGACAATCCGCAAATCAATGGGTCTTTTCAGAAATAAACTCAAAAAAGTTCCGGCGCGGTAGCATTACCAAGTCCTATATTTTCATAAACCTAAAACTACCTTTTATTCATCAACCGTCGAGGCCTCAAAAGTGTTTCCGCAAGAACTATCCTCAATCATCTTTGTCTGCGTCTGGTCCCTGGGAACCGTTGGCGTTGGACTGATTTGTGGATTTTTCATGGGGCGGATATACACGCTTCACAATGAGCCAAAACGGCTCAAGCGGGAGCGTGAACAGACAATGAAGGCACTGCTTTCGGTGATGAATTGCACCGATCAGCTCAATGACGACGTTGGCAGTCATAACAATGCGTTGGAGTCAGCGGCCCGAGAAATTGCCAGCGTTGAATCAGACTCCCGATTGGTTGTGCTGCAAGCGGAATTGATGAACAACATCTCTCAAGTCGTTGAGTCTAACAAACAGCTGGAAAACGACCTGATCGTTTCCAAATACGCCCTCGAATCGCAAGCTCAAGAACTCGATAGCACGCGGAAAGAAGCTCGAACCGACACATTGTGCGATGTCGGTAATCGAAAAGCGATCGACGAAGCGATGCAATTTATGATTTCTCGGTATCAGGGCAAGCAGAAATCATTCGGCCTGATGTTGATTGACATCGACCATTTCAAACGAATCAACGATACGTTTGGTCATCAGGCCGGTGACGACGTTTTGTTGAGTATTGCCAAAGCACTTAAAGAGTGCGTCCGGCCCGAAGATTTCGTCGGTCGATTAGGAGGTGACGAGTTCGTCATCATTCTGGACGGTTTGACAAAACAAAATGCCGATTTGGTTGGAACTCGAATTCGCTCAACAGTTGAACTCTACGATTTCAGCATTGCCAATTCCGGCCAATCAACAGTGGTCACGATGAGCATGGGTCTGGCAGTGGTCCGCAAGGACGACGATGCAGCGACTCTGTACGATCGTGCTGACAAAGCATTGTACAAGTCAAAAGAACTTGGACGAAATCGACTGTATACGATTGTTGACGAATCAAAACCACCTAGTCCCGCTCCAACGGTAGATAATACCAACAACGAAAGCTACGATTCATTCAAAGCTTCGTTTGGCGACGCAACTCTGTAACTCATCGTTTGCAAGGCCAGCCGTGTGATCAAAGTAAGCGAATTTTGCAAAGTCTACGACCAAACAATCGCTGTCAGAGAGCTTTCTTTTGATGTTCAACCTGGCCAGGTGCTTGGCCTGGTTGGGAGAAACGGTGCCGGAAAAACGACGACCCTGCGGGCGATGACCGGCATTATTCCAGCCAGCGACGGAGAGCTTAGCGTCGACGGGTTTGACATCGCGTCCAATCCTATAGAAGTCAAAAAGCGCACGGCTTATGTTCCCGACGATCCACAGCTCTTCAGTGATCTGACCGTGGAACAACATCTTAAATTTCAAGCCAGCGTCTACGATGTGGGCGATCCGACGGCAGAGATCGCCAAGCTGCTCGAAATGTTTGAGCTTGAGCCGAAACGACACACCGCTGCGTCGGGTTTATCCAGAGGCATGCGTCAAAAACTTGCCATCTGTTGTGCGTATCTGCAAAACCCACTCGCATTGCTGTTGGACGAGCCGATGACGGGAATCGATCCTCAAGCGATTCGGGTACTCAAAGGTTCAATCATTGAACGAGCCCAAAATGGGACCGCAATCATTATTAGCTCCCATCTGTTGGCGATGGTGCAAGACATCTGCACACATGTTTTGGTTCTCAACTCAGGCAGGCGTAAATTCTTTGGCGAACTCGATGAGCTACGCCAGCGATTTTCCGTTGGCGAAGGCGAAAACATTGACAGCGCGTCACTCGAACAGGCGTTCTTCTCAGCTCTATCAGAATCCGAAGTTGCCGGCTCCGACGATCGGGCTCAAAGCAAACCTGTCGTTTTGTCCTCGCTCGGCACAACAAGCCCTTCTTCTTCGAATCACTCTGCCCAACTCTAAACCGGATTGATCGTGAATCTAGTTCCACAATCTATCTGCCATCGATCAACGATCGAACTGTTGAGGTATCGCTCGAAGGCGAAAATCGCGAGGCTGTTCTCGGCGTTCCGCGACCCGCGCCGCCAGCTGCTGTCGCTCATTGCGGTAATCCTTGGCTTCGTCTGGCTGTCTCAAGCCATCGCAAGCATGATGTTGAGGCAATCAGCGGATCGTAGTGATCTGCTTGCCTGGATTCCAACGGCTCTACTGGTTTACTCGCTATGGCACGTCATCAAAATCGTGTCCAAAAAGCCCGTAGAGCCATTTGAATGGACGCCGGCAGAAGACGAGTACCTCAGAGCTGCGCCAATCACCAGAACACAACTGATTAGCTATCGGCTAGCTTCAATACTTAGTGCTGCGGTGCTCAAGGCGCTTTGTTTTTCGTTGGTCATGATCCCGGATCTCAAAATTTGGCTACTGGGTTTCGTGGGAATGCTACTCGGGTTAATTTTTGTTGACTTGTTTCGCGTCACGTTCGAATTGTTCTTCCACGGACTTTCAAGAACTGGCCAAATGGCTTGCCGAATATTGGTGATCGGAAGCATCGTCGGAGTCGTTGGCTGGACGCTATTGAAATGTCTTTATAGTCCAACTGCAGAAGCCGAAATTGCTTCACCGGGTTCTTTGCTATTTTTCAAAAATTTTGTGTTCAGTCTAATCGCTCTCGCAGGTACAGACTTTGGACAAGCATTGAGGCTGCCGTTCCGCCCGTTTACCGAGTTAATCTTAACGGAGCGATTGAGTTTTAATACGCTCGTTGCTGCTTTGACAGGCTTCAGCTTGGTTGGAGGCTTGGCCAGCGTAATCTATTTCGTCGATGATTGGATGCTCAGACGGCGTCGAGTTGGTGAGAAGAAAGACTATCAACGGGGATTGTCAAAACGTTTACAGGCGGCGTCCAAACAAAACCGTAAATACCGCCGCGTTGGTGTGCCGCTGCGGCTTAAAGGATTCGGCAGCATTCTGTGGCGACAGTTGCTCGGGGCATATCATTATCGAATGACGTTGGCGATCAGTCTGGGATTGCCAATCTTCTTGTGTTGCATACCTTTGTTTGCCAAGCATAGCCCACTAATAATGCTGATCAATGTGGTCGGTGGAGTGGTGTTCTATTCGTTCCTGTTACTGCCGTCCGCGTTGATGCTTGACTTTCGTCGTGACATCTCACGTATGGCAGTTCTAAAGTCGTTACCTATTTCTTCTCTGGCCATGACGCTGGGGCAACTGGCGGCACCGGTGTTGATTTGCTCAATATTTCAGTGGGTCGTTTTGCTGATCTCATTCTCGGTCGGCTCGATTCTCGGATGGCAAGCACTCCTGGCCGGTGTTCTCCTGATACCAGTCAATGTGTTGATTTTTGCGGTTGAGAATTTCATTTTTATGTTGTCACCGTACCGACGCAATCAAGAAGGAATTGATGTATTCCTGAGAACGATTCTGACATTCACCGCCAAGGGAATATTATTCGGGATCGCCCTAGCGGTTACGGTTGGCTGGGCGTTGGCAGCCAAAGCGTTAGGCGAAACCTTGGGAAGCTCATCGGCTGGCCCCATCATTTTCGGAATTGGGATCTGGCTGTTTACCTGCCTGGTATCAAGCGGCTTTGTTTACGGCCTGATCCGAATCTACGAACGGTTTGACCCAAGCCGAGATTTACCGGCCACGGGGTAGGCACTGTTTGTTGAGCGGCAAGGCGCCAGCGTCGGCGCTAGGCGGAAAACTCAACAACGGGCGGCGCGACTGACTTAATTTAGTCGCCCAGGATTCGACGCAAAAGACCACCCATGCGACGCATTCCGTAATTCAAATAAGCACCTGGTACGTCGTGCAACTGTTCGAATCCAGGCGCACACAGATCACAGCAAGGTTCGAGGGGAACAGTAATCGTTCGCGGCACCATTTTGCAGAAATGCTGAGGTACGCAGACTTGGACCTGATACGGAATCTGAACTGAGTAAGCCTTGACGTGTTCCCGCTGGACCTGCCGAGGAACCTTCACAAGCATCGTTCGGTAACGCTTCTGAGGAACATTTTCCCAATAGGTTTCGGTTCGCGTGACAGGAACATCACGGTACTTTGTCTTGTAAACGGTTCTGGTCTTTACCTCAGGCACCATCGTCATGAATGTCTCGACTCGAATATCAGTAACGTTTCGAGTCTCTGTTCTATTGATCGTGCGAGTTTTGATCTTGGGAACCATCTCAACGACGGTCTTGGTTTCAAACACAGGAACTTTACGCTTGACTTCCACATACTCAACTTTGGTTCTAAACTCAGGAACCATTTCGGTATACTTGACCTTCCTGGGTCGTGGCACTTCAACGTACTCGGTGACCTGCTCTTCAACGTAACGCTTCACTGGAACTCTAACGGTATAAAACTCATCGGTTATCACCGGACGCCGCTCTGTGTATTCCTCTTCAACCATCCTCGTTCGCGTTACGGGAATCTTGACTTTGACGCGTTCCTGAACGGTATAGGCTTCCCGCTCAGTAAAGGCTTCGTCTTTGGGGCGCTGGTTACGGACTGGCTCGCGGAAGGTGAACGGGATTTTCTTGGTAACCTGTCGTTCGTCAAACGCAACAAACGGGATGTTTTTCTTTCGCGTCTCTTCACGAACCCGCTTAACATCGACCGTTCTGGTTTTGGGAACCCAGCGGTACTTGGTTACCGTGAAGCTCTGAGTACGGGTGTCGTTTTTGAAATCAAGAACCTTGAGGTTTGCCGTGCGAGTTTCTTCTCGATACTTCGTTACTGGAGTTCGTCGAACTCTTGTCTCAGTCCGCTTCAACAATTGCGGAACCTGATAAGCCACCTTTACAGGGACATCCTTGTAGTCGGTGTAAGGAATTCGCTGCGACACTTTTTTGGGACACCAGACGCTCTTCTGGCAGGTTTGTGATCCTGGGGTTGCCGTTGTGCATCCGCAAGCGTCGTGAAAAACGTTGCAAGTCGGGGTTGTGCAGATCTCCCGCTTCCAGCTTCCCAGATCGC
The DNA here is from genome assembly GCA_964433035.1 of uncultured Pirellulaceae bacterium. GTDB lineage: Bacteria > Planctomycetota > Planctomycetia > Pirellulales > Pirellulaceae > Mariniblastus. The sequence continues at coordinate 16,374 of CAYSQZ010000025.1, forward strand.
GAGTAATCGTACGATACTTTGTCACTGGAACCTGCTTGGTGATCGTGCGATAAGCCGTACGCATCACTTCATAAGGAACTTCGACGGTGTAGTTCTTGGTAATGTGTTCTGTTACAGGAAGCCTTACCTTGTACGTCTTGGAGACTTGTCTGGGAGTTTGAATCCTGATCGGAAAGGTTTTTGTGACCGTTTCTTCGTAGGGTTCGTTTTCGTAATATGTCTCCTCAACCTGTTCGGTATAAGGAACGGTGATTTTGTAGTCGACAACCCGATCGACGTCGCGAACTTGCTGGACCGTGTCAACTTGGTCTACAAATTCTGTTTTGTCCTGATACGTGAAAAAGGGCTCGGTACCGGCACGTTTTGAATCGACGTAGCGAAATCTTTCAATATCTCGAACCCGTTCGTCTTCAACGTAGTCGATGTATTCCTGCTTTACCATTCGCGTTTTGACTTCGGTTACATACTCGACTTTGGCGCGACGTCGCTTTTCCTCGACCATTTCGACGACCGGTTTTCGAACCGTTTTCTTGACTTCTACCTTTTCATAATCAACTTCAACCCGAGTACGCTCTTTGGGAACTTCGACTACGTAGCGAACCTGCTTTGGTTCTCTGTCGATGACTTCTTTGTATTTGGTTTCCTGAACCTGGCGCCGCTGCGGGACCATCACGGTATAAGCTTTTTCTTCAGGAACGTCGAAAGCTTCCTCACGGTCCACGGGGACCTCGCGCTGCATCGGCTTGGGGACCATGACGGTAAAATTCTCGTTGACGGGAACCTGATAAGATTCCCGACGGTTCTCGGTATAGGTTCTGGTGCGTTGCTCGGGAATTTGAACTGTATATGACTCGGTTTTAGGTACGTCGTCATAAACCACGTGCGTTGTACGGTAGCGCTTTTCACGCATCTCTCGTCGAAAGCGAGTTTCCAACACAGGGATGTATCGCGTTTCCCAAACAGGCACGTATATAGTCTGAGTTGCAACGGCCGGCTGACAACCGCAAGGACATCCTTGAACGTGAGGTAAATGGGCTGGCGCGTGCACGATCGCGGGCTCAATGATAGGCGCAGGTTGCGCGTAAACCGGTGGCACAACTGCCGACGAAACAGGCGGTGGCAAAAATTGCTCGCCTGGAATCGGTGCTCCATAATTTGTTGGCCCAAGGTTTGGTGCTACAACGGATGGCGCCCCAAACGGATTTTGAACGGGTGGACCGACTTGTGGTATCGCGTTGGGGAACGAACGCGGTGAAGTGTTGGCAAACGGAGGTTCGATCGAATCGATGCCTTCGTCTTCATAGGCCGGACCAGGGGTAGGCAGTTGCAGTCCAAACTGCCCATTGAATTGAGGGCTTGGCGCAGCCGCGGCAGGTGGCGCAGCAGTCGCAGGAAGAAAACCGGCAGTCGTTCTGGGAGTTAGTCGGCCCGAGTAATTGGGACTGCTGAAGTCGTCGGTGAATGAACGCGCCGATGTTCGTGGACTTGTTTCTCCCGTCGGCAGACTCGAAAGATCAAAGTCCTCCGATGGGTTAAGCGAAAACTCTGAGACTGTTCCACTTTCTGCCTCCCCCATTCCAGCTGGAGGTGTGGGAAGCAGTTCTTGAATTGGCGACGAGATCGCTTTAGCTTGCGTCGCCCGGATGAGCCCACCAGCAACCCCTACCGATACCAAGCACGCAATGGTGGCGCAGATCAGAAAGACTAGTTGGCGGTACTTCATGTTGTTCAACAAGCGGCGATGTACAGGAGGCGCGGAGAGATCTCTATAGCAAACTACAATTAGCGCCTGAGTAGTTTAGAGTAATTGCGAGAGGCTCTTGGTTCAACCTATTCTCCGTTAAACCAAGTTTTTTAGGGAAAGATGGGCACCTGAGACAGGACCGATTTTTCCTCAATCGTTACAATCGCAACTGCTCAAGAAGCCGCTCGCCGAGGGGCGAGAAGGGCTGAAATTCAAATTGCCGCGCATGCTCGCCCTTGGGTTCAATGGTGACATCGAGGTCAATCGGTGGAAGCAATGTTTCGATCCGCTGGGACCACTCGACAATTAAGACGACTCCGTTTTCGGTTAGCTCATCCAAGCCAAGTTCATCAACTTCGCTTGGATCGGCAATCCGATAGGCGTCGAGGTGAAGCAAGCCAAGCCGGCCTTCGTGAGGAACGCAAAGCGTGTAAGTCGGACTGACGATCGCCCCCTGAGCGATATCGAGGCCCAGCCCGATTCCTTGAGTCAACCGAGTTTTCCCACTCCCGAGAGTCCCATTTAGCCCAATGACGGTCCCCGGTTCCATGGCGCGGCCCAGTCGCTGACCGAGCTCCGATGTTTGTTCTTCTGATTCGGAGGTAAACGTCAATCTGGCCATTTGATTTCTGGCTTTTGAGCGAGGCGGAAAATGAATGAAAAAAGACGAAGGACCGAAGACCAATAGACTAGCTTGTGGCGACTTGGTTGGGCAATCCGGTAGAGGCGGCTTCGGCGGCCTAGACGATCCCCTAGACGATCCC
>CAYSQZ010000025.1:18981-33688 GCA_964433035.1 uncultured Pirellulaceae bacterium
TGGGCAATCCGGTAGAGGCGGCTTCGGCGGCCTAGACGATCCCCTAGACGATCCCTCTCAAAAACGAATCTACACCCAAGATCGTCACCTAGTGAACGTAGCCTTGGGGATCAATCTTGATTGACTTGCCGTCAACGTCAGCCCGTATCTCGGTATGCTTACCCGTGAAGGTTCCGATCCGGGTTAATGGACAAGGATGACTCGCAATCCAATCATCGGCTAGGAGCAGATCAAATTCGTCAGGCGGAACGGCCAGAATTAATTCAAAGTCCTCGCCATCGGTCAGCGCCCGGTTCAGTCGTAGGTTTGCCTCTGACTCTCTCACATCATTTGAAATTGGAATCGCTGATAAATCCAAATCAGCCCCCAGACCTGATTGACTTGCCAACAACATCGCGTTGAGATCCAGAGACAGCGAGTCGCTGGCGTCCGTCGCTCCGTTGATCTGAAAATTGCCAGCCAGATACATCGCCAAATCGACTCGTGGCTCAAACGACAAATGCCGCCCGTGGATGCTTCCGCCGAATTCTCCGGTGACGACAATCGCATCGCCAGGATTTGCTCCCGCGATGCTCCAACCGACCTCCGTCGACTTTCGAGACCCAAGAACCGTTGCTCCAACCACCAGTTTCCCGTCCCAACGATTGGAGTCGCCGCCTACGACGGACATGCCGAACCTGTTCGCCAATTCCTGGACGCCGTTGAAGATTGACTTGGCTTCTTCAATACCGAATTGTTTGGGAAGCATAAAGTTAAGAACCGCCGACTCCGGCCTACCACCCATCGCTGCTATATCGCTGAGATTGACAGCCAGCGACTTACGTCCCACTAATTCAAGATCGTGTTTGGCGAGATCGAAGTGAGTGCCCTCGGCAATCGTGTCGGTCGCAAACAAGATGCTTCGGCCTGAATCAACACGGACAATCGCCGCGTCATCACCGGGGCCCAAGATCACGTGCGAATCATCACCAGGCTCAGGGCGTTTGAAATTCTGCTTGATCCAATGATGGAATTGGTGTTCCATAAATCGCTTCGGTCAAATTTGGAAGTGCCTATTAGGCTAGCGCCCAAACGGCTAACAAAATCACAGCCTCCCACAAAAGATGCGCAGACGCGCCTCTTTCGCAAGAGGTATTCATTTTATTAACAACCCGACGGGTAAGCGAGGAGCCAGAACAGCCAAACCATAAAAAATGGAGAACCGCCTTCGTTCGTTTGCCGAAAGCGGTTCTCCGATGACGAACCATGTTGAGGGAGTATCGACCCGTCTGGGCGAGTCGTAGCAGCAGCCCACTCTAGCGGGATGGCAAGTTTGCCACTCGCATTTGACCCCAAAATGGTTCTTTATCTCTCAAGATGTAAAACATGAAGTTCTCTCGCTTCGCAATGTCCTCACGCTGGAGGATGTAAGCCAGATTCTCTAGCGACTCAGTTTTCCAGCCGTGCATGGCAACTAGAATGTCACCACTCATCATGCCCTCTCGTTCTGCAGGGCTGTTTGCTCGCACCGATACGATTTTCAATCCACGCTTGTAATTGGGATGGCGGTTCCTCATTTCCGAGGCCGATGCAGGAACGACTTTGATTCCTAGCGACATCCAGCCTAAGCTCACCGACTTTCCCGAACGTCGAGCGATAGTATCGGAGCCAGCCAATTTTATTTTGACTTGCTTTTGCTGATCCTCATCGAGAACTTGAAGACGAAGCGTATCCTTCCTAAAACCGACCAGCGAAGTTTGAAGATCCAGATCGCTTTGGGCCTCATTGCCTTCGATGGATAAAATCTGGCTACCACTGCGAATTCCTGCTTTGGCCGCTGGCCCACCCTTCTCGACTGACTCGACGATTAAGCGGGGCTTGTTGTCGACATAAACGGTTCGGGTCGACATTCCATGAAACACTGACTCCGATACGATCTCCGACATCAAGTCAGCGGCGACTTCGATTGCGTCGTTGACTGGAATCGCAAAAGCAATTCCCTGAGCCCCGATGCGAACGGCGACGTTGATTCCAATCATCTCTCCGTGAACGTTGAGAAGTGGACCGCCGGAGTTGCCCGGATTGATCGAAGCGTCCGTTTGAATCAAGTTACGATAAATTTGGTCGTCGTTAACTTGGACCGTCCGCTTCAACGCACTTATAATTCCTAGCGTCACGGTGTGCTCGTAGCCATAAGCATTACCCACGGCAGCGACTTGCTCGGCAAGCATTAGATCCGAAGATGAACCGAGCTTGATGGTCGGCAAAGGACTTCTGGTCTCAATCTTTAGGATTGCCAAATCTGTGACCGGGTCATGAGCCAGTAAGCGAGCGGTTGTCTTTTCTCGCTCGGCAGTTGAAACTTCGATGACTTTGACGCCCTGAACGACGTGAAAGTTGGTCAGGATGTATCCCCGGGAATCGATCACGACACCGGTGCCCATCCCGTTAACCTGTTTGAGTTGGTCCTCTGAATCGTTCTCCGAGGCAACCGTCTTGCGACCACGTAGATTTACGACCGAGAGTCGAGAATTTTCGACAGCGCGAACCACTGGCGTGTAGCGACTATTGGCTGAACGAATGGTGTTGTCGGCCTGAGCCGCAAGCTGTTGTGTGGTCGACATACCGATCACACAAGCGATCACCAATCGGATCACAGAATGAGTTGGTCTAGATTGCATAAAAGCTCGATGCTTCCCAGGGTCAACAGGACCGACTGTCGTGTTACGGGCTAGCACATCAGTCGTGGCAAATGTCTCATAGACGGTTAAATCGGACTGATTCTTGCATCCCGTTAAGACCCCAAGTCGCGCCGGCAAACCTTACCAAGCTTGTCTGTAGGTCTGGAAAAACTTAGTTTCAGCGCGGTTTTATTGTTCAAAACTTGGCGGTAGGGACGACTGCGGCTAAAGTCGTTCTTGCCAGCAAAATCTCATAGTCCGTCGCGGTAAGAAGCCACGCCGCCGATAGAAGACAGCGATTCAGTCAAGCGCTCGGTTTGACAGGACTTGGCCATTGCGATGGCGGCAGCATCGGCTGCGGCAAGAGGAGGCGTGTGGTTTGTTGCCGATCGTGACGACCAACGAATCACCAAAGCGGCCTAATTCAAGTGAAGCAAGAAACCACTTGGAACTTTTAGACGAATATAAGCTTACGTCGCTGCATCCAAATGCAACCATTTGGGCAGCCGAACCACCTTCCCATCCTCGTTGACAGCCGCGACAACGGTGTCACCCTTGGCAACCAACTCGCCATCAACGGAGATTTCATAGTGATGATGGATTCTGACTCCCTTGGCCCGCATCACCGTGGTTTTAATGGTAAGCAAATCATCGGCGACCGCCCCCTTTATATAGTCGCACTTAATCGAAGCCACGACCAACATGACGCCGGACTCTTCCAGCTCTCGGTAACTAATTCCTGACTGACGCAGCATTTCGACCCTGGCGACCTCGAAGTAGTTCATATAGTTCGAATGGTGTACTCGTCCTTGAGCGTCGGTTTCCTGATAACGCACACGAACCTGAATTTCGTGTTCGCGAGGAACAACAACTGTAGAATTGACCGTCGTCATAGCTTGCCTTAAAGTAATTTGCTTTCGAACCTGCTTAGTTTGCCAGAGAAATCTAAAAACTGGACCAGCACAGCACGTTTTGCTCCTCCAAGCTCGATCAAACTGTTAGAATTCGGAATGACCAAAGCGGATAACGCACGCTGACAAGTTGCTTGCGATGGTAACTGGATCGCCCAGTTACCTGACCGACAAAGCAGTCTTTGAAGTATTGAATTGCTCGGCAGTTTTGCGTTTATAATTTTTCCGAGTTCCCTTTTCTGAGTTCACATTTAATAGCTGAAGAGATTGAGATGAGTCAAGGAGACGATTTTAATTCCGACATTGAACTGGGCACCATGCGTGGACGTGACTACCCCACGATCAGTCAATTTACGGTTTTTCTCGAGAACCGAGTTGGCGCATTGACAAGTTTGATTCGAAAATTTCAATCAACTAGATGTAGAGTTATGGCGCTGAGCATCATTGACTCAACTGAATGTTCGATCGTTCGCTTAATATTGAGCCATCCGGAACAAGGACGGGAAACGCTGGAACGTGCAGGAGTGGCGATGATCGAGAGCAGCTTGATTTGTGTCGAGCTGAATGAAGTCCAACAGCCTCTATTGGAGCTTTGCTCGGCACTGCTCCGGGCTGAGATCAATCTTGTCCAGACCTACCCGCTGATGGTGCAGCGCTGCGAGCGGACTTTGATCGCTATCATGGTTGACAATGTCGAATTTGCCCAGCAAACTCTGGCCGATGAGGGATTTAACATGATTACCGAAGTCGAGCTAATGGACTTGAGCTAGGAATTCATAAAAATCTTTCCATTTCGCCTCTTTCCGCTCCGCTATTCAGATTTGTCAAGACATCGTCGCCCATAACTCAAGTAACCCAACATGGCAATTCGCGTAACTTGTTCCAAATGCCACACACGTTTCAACGTTAGCGACAAATTCGCCGGCAAAGAAGGGCCTTGCCCCAAATGTAAAGCGAAAATTCGAGTTCCCTCGAAGTCTGAGGAAGTCGTTATCGAAGCCCCCAAAGCATTGGGGCCAGCCGATTCCCAAGGTCGACCGATCCTTAAGCCGATCAAGCGATCCGAAACGATCTTATCAACCCTTCAGAAAGTGTTGATCGCAGTTTGCATCATTGCGTTTTTTGCAATCTCGCTCGTGTTTCGAATGTTGATTACCGATCGAGCGGATTTTCCGATTTGGTTGTTGGGTATCGCGGCGTTGTTGATCGCCCCGGCGCTTGTCTATGCCGCCTACACCGTTCTTCGTGATCAGGAGCTCGATGCCTTTCTCGGGCGGGAACTTTGGGCTCGTGTCGGCATTTGCAGCGCTATCTACGCGGTCAGTTGGCTGGCGATGCCGATTGCTAGTTACGCTTTCAACAATAGCTACGAAGTCGGTTCGTATGTAATGGCTGGAGTTGTAATGCTGGCTATTGGAGGAACAGCAGGCATGTTCTGTCTGGACCTGGATTATCTAATGGGATCTGTCCACTACGGGCTATATCTCGGAATCTGCCTGTTGGGTCGTGCAATCGCTGGCTTGGGTTGGGTCCCGACAAATTTGCAGGGAACTTTCTCGACGACCACAACTACAACGACAAGTTGGCTCGAACCGATCGGCAGCCAGTTGGATTGGCTGGAACTGGCGCAAGTGGCAACCCAGATTTCAAGCTCATTGGCGAATTTGGCATAATAACTGCTATAGCAACTGTAACAATCAGCGACAGGGCGAGGAATGACGAGCATACTCGAGATTCCGGAAATTGAGGCCCTTGATGGCCCAGCAAGCTTGATTCGGATCCCCAATCAGATCGACGTTCCTGTCACTCCTCGCCTGATGCGGCTGATCGATAGCCCTGAATTCCAACGATTGACTCGCATCAGCCAACTCGGGATGGTCTGCTTCGTCTATCCAGCCGCCAACCATAACCGATTCGAGCATTCGCTGGGCGTTTATCGAAATTCGCTTTTGTTTTTACGCCAGTTCGCCAAACAACCAAGGTTCGCAAAAGCGGTTTCCGCTCGCGATGCCACCTTGTTGATTCTCGCTGCTTTGCTTCACGATATTGGACACTGGCCCTATTGCCATCCGATCGAAGACATCGAGCTGCCGGGCCTGCCGTCGCATGAAGCATTCGCCGATCAATACATTGCCAGAGACTCGATCGCGAATTGCTTAAGAGAAGACTGGAACGTCGAACCGCGCGAAGTAATCGACATTATCAATCGAAATAAGAAAACTCCGACAAATGCTATTTTGAGCTCCATTTTGTCGGGCCCTATCGACATCGACAAAATGGACTATCTCTACCGCGATAGTTTGCATGCTGGCGTTCCTTATGGGCAAAACTTTGATTCACTGCGCTTGATTCGCAGCCTTTGCCTCAATGAAACCGGAGATCGTCTGGCGATCACCCAAAAAGGCCGCACAGCTGCAGAGTTAATGGTTTTTGCCCGGTACGTGATGTTCAGCGAAGTCTATTGGCATCACGCGGTCAGAAGCGCAACGGCGATGTTCCAAAGGGCTTTTTATATTTGGCACCAACAAGCCAGCTTGCGCTCCGGCTTTTCGGCTGAAGTCGCTGCTTTGTTTGAGGTAAGCGAATTTGAAATGGTGGATCAGCTAAAACAGCAATGTATTGGCACACCGGCCGGTAAAATCCTCAAGCAACTTTTTGGCCCCACGCGAAACCTCTACAAACGAGTCGCAAGCTATAGCTTCAACGAAGACGAAAGCGTTTACCGTGAGATCGCGCAAAAACCGTATTCCTGGCTCGTTCAATTCAGCACTAAGCTAACGCAATCATTGAGCAATCAAATCGGTGAGTCCGTTGGCGAGCATTCGATTCTAGTTGATGCCCCTCCAGTTGGGCTAGAAGTTCAATTCGACGTTGATGTTTTTTATGAGCGAGACAATTCTTACTGCAAGCTCGGTGAGGTATCCCCAGTAGTCAACACCTTGGCCCGACAGCAATTCGATGATTTTGTAAAGCAAGTCCGGATCTTTGTTGCTTCGGACCTGCTCCCAAAGATTTCCGACGTAGATTTCGAAGGACTGGTTCGAAGCCAGTTAACCGATTGCTCCGATTGCTCAGAAGAGTAGCCCAAAAGATCCTTCACCTCACAACCAAGTTCATTGAACCGCATCCTTAATCGCAGACTCGATATCTGAAAATCGAAACTGGAACCCTTGATTTAAAGCCACCGCTGGCACAACCCGCTGTGAGAAAAACAAACTCTCAGCGAACTCACCTAAAACCATTCTCAATGCAAACTTTGGCGCTGGCAAAAACGCCGGTCGTTTTAGAGTAGCAGCCAAAACTTTTGTTAGTTCTTTATTGCGAACAGGATTAGGTGCAGTTGCATTGACGGGGCCAGACACTGATCTGTTTTGAATCGACCACAAAATCAAAGATACCAAATCGTCAACATGAATCCAAGCGACCCATTGCTTTCCCGTTCCCAGCTTGCCACCGAGCCCGAAACGAAAAAGTGGAATCATTTTTTTGAGAGCGCCACCCTGACGCCCGAGAACAATTCCAATTCGTAAACATACAACGCGAACCCCGTGTTCCTGAAGCCGCATTGCTTCCTGCTCCCACTGAACGCAAACGTCGGCAAGAAAACCTGAACCGTGAGTTCCGGTCTCTTCGACTACGGCTTCACCAGCATCACCGTAGATACCGATTGCAGAAGCCGACACAAACACTTCCGGGAGTTTTCCAGATTCGACAATACCCTCGACTAATCGTCGTGTCCCCTCAACGCGACTGGACAGGATGCGTTGTTTTTTTTTCGCACTCCATCGACCTTCAGCAATCGACTCCCCCATCAAATTTACAACTGAGCTGTATTGAGCGTGTTGAGGCAGCTCTATCACATCCGTGCTGGCGTCCCATTGAATGACATCCTTAACTTCTTGGTTGGCCTTGCGAAATTTCTTTAATGCTGCGTCACGGTTACGAGAGGTGATCGTCACCTGGCCAAGCCGCCTACACAGTTCATGGCCCACAAAGCCAGACCCGCCGGTTATCAATGTTGCCATATAGTTATTTCATTAGTCGAGGCTGTTTTGAATCTTTCGAACACAAACGAATTTTCAGCGTACCAAAATTCGAAATCGCACAACATGATGACCCTAATTAGCGCCAGATTCACAAGCGTCTCGCAATAAATTTGCCCAAACGCAATTAGCATTATTCTGGTTGTAACAAACAGCTAAACGCTACTTACTATGAGTATGGTTGGTATTTTTTGTTAGAGCCGGGAAGCGCGGTAACTTTTATCGTAAAAAATGAATGTAATAACTGGCAAATTGCTGGGAGGCGGTTAAGTTAGTCCGTAGGCGTGGAATAAACGTTCTGCTTGGCGTGGAAGGTCTGAGCTTAATTACCTGAAAACAAAGGGTTTAAGTGATTGACAGCCTTTTTGGGCCAGTTAGAATGCTTTTTCACGGAAGAATTGTGCAAAACGGCGAGCTGTCGTATTGCGATTAATTTACATCTAGTATTTCAACTTGAGTTATTGAGTCTGTGTGTGCAGACTCGTCGAATTGAAACATTTTTTTCGAGTCTCGTTCTGAGGAGGACCCTTTTATGTCGCAACGTTTGTTGGGCATGTTGGTAGCTGTGATGTTCGCTGTTGCGACCCCTTACGCTGCTAACGCTGGAACACAATGTGGCTGCGGCCAAGTAGCCAGCCCATGTGGAGATTGCTACGGAAGTTCCGTAGTAGACCCGTATAGTACGGGGGGAATTATTCAAGGCGGATCTATCGGTGGCGGAATTGTCAGCGGTGGATTTGTTGATGGCGGTTTTGTCGGCGGCGGTAGCGGTACTGTCAGTGGCGGAATTGTTGATGGCGGTTTTGCCGGTGGCGGAATTGTCGGTGGCGGAATTGTCGATGGCGGATCTATTGGCGGTGGTATCGTCGGCGGCGAAGTCATCGGTGGTGGTGGTTGTTGTGGTCAGTCAGTTCGTTACGAAACTCGTACGATCTACGAAAGCCAAATGACAACTCAGATGCGTGCTGTTACTCGCACACGTATGCGTACAGAGACTCGTACTCGTAACTACACAGTTATGGTCCAAGTTCCTACGACCCAGACACAGAACTACACTGTGATGGTTCCTGAAACTAAGACACGAACTGAGTCTTACACAGTACAGGTTCCTTACACTGACCAAGTCACACAGACTTACCAAGTTCAAGTTCCTGTTCAGCAGACACGGCAAGAATCCTATCAGGTTTCTGTCCCTTACTCTGAGCCAGTAACACAGAACTACACTGTAATGGTTCCTTACACTGAGAACACAACTCAGCAGTACACTGTTCAGGTTCCTGTAACCACAATGACTACTCAAAATTACTCTGTTCAGGTTCCTTACACTGATCAGGTAACTCAGTCTTATGTTGTTAACGTTCCTTACACTGAGAACGTTCAGCAGTCTTATCAGGTTTCTGTTCCTTACACTGAGAACACAACTCAGCAGTACACAGTTCAGGTTCCTGTTCAGTCAACTCGCACTGAGAACTACACTGTTCAGGTTCCTTACACTGAGAACGTTACTCAGCAGTACACGGTTCAAGTTCCTGTTACGACTCAGACTACTCAGTCTTACCAGGTTTCAGTTCCTTACACTGAAATGACAACTCAGAACTACACAGTTCAGGTTCCTGTTACTTCTCAAGTTCAGCAGTCTTATCAGGTTTCTGTTCCTTACACTGAGAACACAACTCAGCAGTACACAGTTCAGGTTCCTGTTCAGTCAACTCGCACTGAGAACTACACTGTTCAGGTTCCTTACACTGAGAACGTTACTCAGCAGTACACGGTTCAAGTTCCTGTTACGACTCAGACTACTCAGTCTTATCAGGTTTCAGTTCCTTACACTGAAATGACAACTCAACAGTATTCTGTTCAAGTTCCTTACACTGACCAAGTTTCTCAGGCTTACACCGTTCAGGTGCCTTACACTGAAAACGTAACTCAGTCTTACCAGGTCTCTGTTCCTTACACTGATCAGGTAGCACAGAACTACTCTGTTCAAGTTCCTGTAACGACTCAGGTTCCACAGCAGTACACAGTCATGGTTCCAACCACTCGTCAGCAAACTGCTACACGAATGGTTTGTCAGCCTTACACAGTTACACGTTACCGCACACAGTGCGTTGACTCAGGTAGCTGGCAGACACGTACATCTGTAGTTCCTGTTCAATCTTCAGCTCCTGTTTACTCTTCAGCTCCTGCAGTTATCGGTGGCGGTGGATTTAACGGTGGTGCTGGTGCCGGTCTATTCGGTGGCGGACTAATGAGCCATGGTGGTGGCGGCGGTTGTGGCCTTCTTGGCGGCGGCGGATGCCTATCTCGTTCAAGCTGCGGATGCAGTAGCTGTGGTTGCACCTCTGGGTGTGGCGGCTGTGCTGGTGGATGCGGCGGCGGAATTGTTTCTGGCGGCGGAATTCTTTCTGGCGGCGGATTCGGTGGTGGACTAGTTGGCGGTGGATTCGGTGGCGGAATCGTCAGCGGTGGTGCAGTTGCCGTTGGTGGTGGTTGCGGTCCTAGCTATCAGACTGTTACTTCTCGCGTTTGGGTTCCAAACCGAGTTCAGCAGCAAGTTCCTTACCAGGTGACTATGAATCGCCAGGTTCCACAGTCATACACATACAACGTGACTGTGAATGTTCCACAGACTCGCACTCGTATGGTTGCGTCTACTTCATACCGTACCGAGACAAAAACTCGTATGGTTGCTGTTCAGCGCACACGAATGGAAACACGTCAGCGTCAGGTTGCAGTTCAGCGTATGCGAACTGAAACTAAGACACGATTGGTTCCTGTTCAGCGTATGCGAACTGAAACTAAGACACGTCAAGTTCCTGTAACTCGTACTCGTCTTGAAACTAAGACTCGTACAGTTCCTGTAACTCGCATGACTACGGAAACTAAGACACGAACAGTTCCAGTTCAGCGTACTCGCACTGAAACTCGTCAGCGTCAAGTTCCTTTCACAACAATGCGAACTGAAACCAAGACTCGTACAGTTCCTGTAACTCGTACTCGTCTTGAAACTAAGACTCGCATGGTTCCTGTTACTCGCATGACTACAGAAACCAAGACACGTCAAGTTCCTGTAACTCGTACTCGTCTTGAAACTAAGACTCGTACAGTTCCTGTAACTCGCATGACTACGGAAACTAAGACACGAACAGTTCCAGTTCAGCGTACTCGCACTGAAACTCGTCAGCGTCAAGTTCCTTTCACAACAATGCGAACTGAAACCAAGACTCGTACAGTTCCTGTAACTCGTACTCGTCTTGAAACTAAGACTCGCATGGTTCCTGTTACTAAAACTCGTCAAGAAACTAAGACACGAACAGTTCCAGTTCAGCGTACTCGCACTGAAACTCGTACACGTCAAGTTCCTGTGACTCGTATGACTACAGAGACCAAGACACGTACAGTTCCTGTAACTCGTCAGCGTGCGGAAACTAAGACGCGTACTTACAACGTGACAAAAACTCGCGTTGAAACTAAGACACGTACAGTTCCTTACACAACGATGCGTACAGAAACTAAGACACGTACAGTTCCTGTTCAGCGTACACGAACAGAAACTCGTCAGCGTCAAGTTCCTTACACTGTTCAAGTCCCACAGACTCGAACACGTCAGGTAACTGTCATGGTTTCTCAACCGCAAACTAAGACTGAGAACTACACTGTTCAAGTTCCTGAAACTTACACAGAGCAAGTTCCTTACCAGGTTTGCACACGAGTTCCTAAGACGATTCAGGTTCCTGTAATTGTTAACTCTGGTTGCGGTGCAGCTGCTGCTCCTGCAATTGGTGCTCCAATTGGCGGATCTGTTATCTCATCAGGTGGTTTTGACGCTGGTTCAGCTGGCGGAGTTATCATCGACGGTGGTGCTGGATCTGTTATCGGCAGTGGCGCTATCATCGACAGCGGTTCATATGGTGGATCTATCATCGACGGCGGTTCTGTTGGTGGTGCTATCATCGACGGCGGTTCTGTTGGTGGAGGTATCATCAGCGGCGGTTCTGTTGGTGGAGGTATCATCAGCGGCGGTTCTGTTGGTGGAGCTATCATCGACGGCGGTTCTGTTGGTGGTGGAGTTATCATCGACGGTGGTGCTGGTTCATCTGCTGGAGCTATCTACGAAGGTACTAGCCTAGGTGCTGGTATCGGCGGAGGAAGCTTCGTTAGCACAGGCGGTTCTGCTGGTTGCGGATGTGCAGCTCCTGCTCCTCGACGACTGGCTTCAGCTGGTGGTTGTGGTGGTGGCTGCGGTGCAGCTATCCTCGGTCGCCGAGCTGGTGGTTGCGGTGGATGCCGACTATTCAGCGGATGCCGTCTAGGTAGCCGATTGAATCGTTGCGGCTGCAACTAGTCGAACAGGAAACTGTTAATTAAGTAAACCAAGGCGTGTCGCTTTTGCGGCACGCCTTTTTTTGCGCCTGCTGAACTTCACTGACTCACGGCAACAGCCATTCCTATCGGCGCTAAACTGTCTATGCAATCGTTATCGACAATGGAACGGGATGATCAAGGCAGGGTTCGCAGGGATGAAGCCACCCCAGTCTTGCGTCTCATTTAGGCAGTTCGTCACCATGGGGCACCAGAAGGTGACGGTTCGCTACCTTCGCTCCGCTCCGACTTTCAGACTTGGCCCATTATTCCATGTCCACGTCGACGTGGATAACGGCATTCTTATAAAGACTCCAATCGAACCTTTTGACCTCTCGTTGGTCTTTACGGAGAAATAGTTCGAAGGTAAGATTTCAGCTCAAAGTTGCACCTGTAGCTCAATTGGATAGAGCGTCGGTCTACGGAACCGAAGGTTAGAGGTTCGAATCCTCTCAGGTGTACTCTGCCGCGTTTTGATGCCTTGTGTGCTCGAAACGCGGCTTTTTTGTGGGAATGCTATTCTGGGCTCCACTACTCTGAGAACTTTTGTTGCCCACGCTTGCCGCCTTGCCAATACTTTTGACGGTTCTTCGAATAGAAATCATGCCTTTTGTTCAGGCAATGTCTTCGTCTCTTGACCGGAAAATCAAATATCATTTGTCTGTGCGGTGCTCGGTTGCCCCAACAGTTTCGGCCAACAGTTTGGCCGTGCCCAAAGCCTCCGCACTGATGGTCGCGACATGTGCCTGCCATGCCAGTAAGTTCTATGCGGTAATCGGCTTGCCGATTCCTGGCTGGTTGGTTTCAATGGAAACCTGACTTAAACCTCGTCGAATTTCTGACGTTTTCAGCATGCCCCAGCAAACAATTGACCGCAATCAATTTGTGAATCAGTTCCAATCCGTACTCTTGCTCATTGCCATGGCTGGCGTGCTTGGGCTGACGGGATTTTTAATGCTGGGATTCTGGGGGTTTATCGGTGCGCTGGGGTTGTTGGCCTTCGGTGTTTTGTTCTCGAGGAAAGCATCGGTTGCCGTGATATTGCGAATGTACAAAGCCTCGCCGATCAACTATCAACAAGCCCCACAGTTGGTCGATCTATTTGACGAGCTTTGCCGACGTGCTGGTTTGCAAGAGGCACCGCACTTGTTTTACATCCCGTCAAGATTGCCCAACGCTTTTGCCGTCGGGACGGGCGAGTCAGCTTCGGTCGCGGTTACCGATGGATTGCTTCGCATGATGAATTCGAGAGAACTAGCTGGCGTGTTGGCTCATGAGATCGCTCATGTAGTCAATGGCGACATTCGAGTCATGACGACTGCGGATGCGATCACACGAGCAACGTCGATGATTTCCCGAATGGGATTGTTTGCGATGATGTTTTCGTTCGGCGGCATGGTGTTTGGATCTAGTACACTTAATTTTTTGCTGGGTGGACTGATGATGTTTTTCGCGCCTACCATCGTAATCATGCTGCAACTGGCCGTTGCCCGTACCCGGGAGTTCAATGCTGACTTGGGTTCGGCGGAGCTGACAAATGATCCTGCCGGACTGGCTTCAGCGCTGTCAAAACTTGAGCGCCCCAAACCCAAGGGAATCCTCGGGCGCATACTCAACCCGGGAATGCGGCGCAAAGAACCATCGATGTTGCGTACGCATCCGCCGACCGAGGAAAGAGTCAAACGATTAATGGAGTTGGTACAGCTGGCTCAAAAACGCAAGGACACTCATATTGCGTCAGGCGCTCGACGCCTCGCAGTCGAAGATCGGCCAAGGGTTCGCAAACGCCCCCGATATCACATAACCACAGGAATCTGGCGATAGTTGGAGCGCCGACAAAGAGTCTTCTTTCCCCGCGCCGTTGAACTAATTCGAAAAACTGCGCCTTCGCTAGTGTTTGTCTTAAAGGGGATTTCGTGCTATTCTGCACCTAGGATTCTTTTGCTGTTCTTGAATGAAGGGTATAGATTTATGTCACGACCACGTTTGGCGTATTGTTTGGTTCTTGCCGTTTTTTCATCTACAAGTGTTGCCGACGCTCAGTTGTCAAAGCTTCAGCAGAACGACTTTTCATCTGCGACGATGAATTTCGCAAACATCACATCGACAAACCTTGTCCAAACGGACAATGAAACAGTTGATCACGAAAAAGAAGTCGCAGTCGGCGACATTGATCAAGATGGTGACTTGGACGTGGTGGTTATTTCTGCGCGTAGTTTCACGCAGCCCCGTCGTAACGCATTGTATTTGAACAATGGGGGTGTCCTGGAGGAAAACAGCCAACTGGTATCCGCCAACGGTACCGATTGGCGTTTCTTCACCAATCTTGCTCGCAATGCCTTACTGAAAGACTTTGACGCAGACGGTTGGTTGGACCTGATTGTCATCAGTGACAGCTTGGGCGGCATTGCTACGGGAACCACACGATATTACCGGAACCAACATCCTGGTGGCGTCTTCACTGGATTCGTCGAAGATACCAGCCGCTTGGGCGGTTCGAATGGCGCTGCCTGCGGTGGCGTCTCTGGCGACTTCGATCACGATGGAGACGAAGATTATTGGTTCGGAAATTACCCCGGTCCCTCGCAAGACACGATGGAATTCAACAACGGCACGGGGAACTTTAACCGTGCGTCAAGCAACATGGTCCCCTCCGACACCGCTTATACGGTGGATGTCGCCACGGGTGATATCAACGGCGATGGAAAGACCGACATGTTCGTTTCGAACG
>CAYSQZ010000026.1:0-918 GCA_964433035.1 uncultured Pirellulaceae bacterium
AACCGTAGGGAAATGGAGTTTCCGCGATGCGAAGTATTGCAATTATTAATCAAAAGGGTGGAGTTGGCAAAACGACTTCCGCCGTCAATCTTAGTGCAGCCCTTGCCGAAGCCGGCAATCGAGTATGGCTCATTGACCTCGACCCGCAGGCTCATGCGTCGCTGCATCTTGGGTTCGAGATGGAAGAGGAATACCTCTCGGTCTACGACGTGCTGACGGCAGATGTGTCGCTGGACGAAGTTCGTCATCAAGTCGATGAGAACCTCTGGCTCACTCCCTCACATATTGATTTGGCCGCTGCCGAGATGGAGCTTGCCGGAGCCGTTGGACGTGAGATCATCCTGCGAGACCGCATGGCCGAAGTCGCCGATCAGTTTGACTATGTCATTTTCGACTGCCCACCTTCGCTGGGAATCCTGACGCTTAACGCGCTGACGACGGCAAACGAAGTCTTCTTGCCATTGCAACCGCATTTCCTGGCGCTTCACGGCTTGAGCAAGCTGCTTCGAACAATTCAGCTGGTTGCCCGGCGGCTCAACCCGCTTCTGAAACTGACCAGCGTCATCTACTGCATGTTTGACACCGGCACTCGATTGGCCAACGAAGTCGTCGAAGACGTCGAGGTATTTTTCGAGGAGCAACGGGAAACCGATTCGATCTGGGCCGATGCGTACAGCTTCGACACACGAATTCGCCGAAACATTCGCCTAGCCGAAGCTCCCAGCCATGGGCAATCGATCTTTCAGTACTCCAACGATTCCAATGGCGCTCAAGATTATCGCAGCCTTGCTCAGGAAGTCATGATGCAAACCCGTGCGTTGCAGAGCGAAAGCAACGATCCGGTTTCCTATTCGTTGCCTGAATCTACCAACCATCGACCTAAATCGCCGCAACGCGTTGAAGTTGAGATCGTTGAAG